>CAZTZW010000086.1:0-8559 GCA_964618085.1 uncultured Elusimicrobia bacterium | reverse complement strand
GGAACTACCCCCTGCTCATGGCGGCGTGGAAGCTCGCCCCGGCGCTCGCCGCGGGCTGCACCGTCGTGCTCAAGCCCTCCGAGCTCACCCCGCTCACCGCGCTCGAGCTGGCGAAGATCCTCAAGGACGTGTTCCCCGCCGGCGTGGTCAACGTGCTGTCGGGTCCCGGCGCCGGCTGCGGCGAGGAGCTGGCCGAGAGCCCCCTCGTCGACAAGATCGCCTTCACCGGCGGCACCGTGACGGGCCGCAAGATCGCCCAGGCCGCGACCGGCAACCTCAAGAAAGTCACCCTCGAGCTGGGCGGCAAGAGCCCCAACATCGTCTTCGCCGACGCCGACTTCGAGTCCGCGGTCGACGGCGCGCTGTTCGGGGCCTTCGCCAACCAGGGCGAGGTGTGCTCGGCCGGCTCGCGCCTGCTCGTCGAGAAGAGCGTCCACAAGAAGCTCGTCGCCGCCATGGTCGCCAAGGTCCCGCGCATCAAGCTCGGCCACGGCCTGACGCCGGGCGTGAAGATGGGCCCGCTCGTCTCCTCGGCCCACCGCGACAAGGTGGAGTCCTACATCGCCCTCGGCAAGAAAGAAGGCAAGCTCGTCTGCGGCGGCGGCCGCCCCAAGGGCAAGGACTTCGACAAGGGCTGGTTCGTCGAGCCCACCATCTTCGACGACGTGAAGCCCACGGCGCGCATCGCCCGCGAGGAGATCTTCGGGCCGGTGCTCTCCGTCATCCCCTTCGAGGACGAGGCCGACGCCGTCCGCCTCGCCAACGACAGCGAGTACGGCCTGGCGGCCGGCGTGTGGACGCTCAACGTCAACCGCGGCATCCGCGTCCTCAAGGAGCTGCGCGCCGGCATCACCTGGCTCAACCACTATCACCCCACCTTCAACGAGATGCCCTGGGGCGGCTACAAGCAGAGCGGCTACGGCCGCGAGCTGGGCCTGTACGGCATCGAAGCCTATCTGGAGACCAAACAAGTCAATGTCAACCTCGACGAAGCGCCCATCGGCTGGTACTAAGACCAAGTCCATCGTCCTGAAGACGGCCCTGCCCGGCCCCAAGAGCAAGGCGCTCATGGCGCGCCGCGACAAGGCGGTCGCGCGCGGCCCGTACCACTCCACGCCCGTCTTCGCGGCCTCCGCCGCGGGCGCGCTCATCACGGACGTGGACGGCAACCGCCTCATCGACCTCGGCGCGGGCATCGGCGTGGCCAACGTCGGCCACACGGAGCCCTCCGTCGTGAAGGCCGTGCAGGCGCAGGCGGCCCAGGCGATGCACCTGAGCTTCAACGTCACCCCCTACGAGAGCTACGTGGCGCTGTGCGAGGCCCTCAACCGCCTCGCCCCGGGCAAGTCCCCGAAGAAGTCCTTCCTGGCCAACTCCGGCGCCGAGGCCGTCGAGAACGCGGTCAAGATCGCGCGCGCCCACACCGGCCGCCAGGGCGTCATCGCCTTCGAGCACGCCTTCCACGGGCGGACCTACCTCGCGATGACGCTCACGTACAAGTCCAAGCCCTACAAGTACGGCTTCGCCCCCCTCAACCCCGAGGTGTACCGCGCCCCCTTCCCGTATCCCTATCGCGGCATCAGCCCCGACGACGCCTATGAGCGCTTCGAGGAGGTCGCGCTCTCGCAGGTCGGCGCCCAGAACCTCGCGGCCGTCATCCTCGAGCCCGTCCAGGGCGAGGGCGGCTTCCTGCCCGCGGCCCCGGCGTTCCTCAAGAAGCTGCGCGCCTTCTGCGACAAGCACGGCGTGGTCCTCATCGCCGACGAGATCCAGTCCGGCTTCGGCCGCACCGGCACCTTGTTCGCCTGCGAGCAGCTGGGCGTGGAGCCCGACCTGCTCGTCACCGCCAAGGGCCTGGGCGGCGGCACGCCCATCTCCGCCGTCACCGGCAAGGCCGCCATCATGGACGGCCCCGTCGCCGGCGCCATCGGCGGCACCTTCGGCGGCAACCCGCTGTGCTGCGCCGCGGCCCTGGAAGTGGTCGCCCTCTTCGAGAAGGGCGACGTCCTGCCGCGCGCCAAGAAGCTCGGCGACACCCTCGCGCGCGCCCTGCGCTCCTGGCAGGAGCGCTTCCCCGCCATCGGCGACGTCCGCGGCCTGGGCCCCATGCTCGCCATCGAGCTGGTCAAGGACCGCAAGACCAAGGAGCCGGACGCCGACGCCGCCAAGAAGCTCGCCCAGTACTGCTACGAGCACGGCGTCGTCACCCTCACGGCCGGCACCCACGCCAACTGCCTGCGCTTCCTGCCCCCGCTCGTCATCACCGACGAGCAGTTGGCCGAGGCGCTGGACGTCGTGGAAGCCGGACTCAAGACGCTCTAGCGCCCCTGGCGCCGCGGCCGGACCGGGGCTAGACTGAGGGGGATGCCCCTCATCCTGCTCCTCCTGGCTGCCGTCGCGTCCGGATCCGCCCTCCAAGGCGCCGTCGGCCACGCGCCCCCCGACCCGCTGGCGGAGAAGACGGTCTATAAAGGGAAGCCGGCGACCCAGGAGCAGTTGGCCTCGGTCGTGGACATCACCTTCGAGTCCGCGAAGCAGGACGCGGCGGGCTACTGCACCGGCGTGCTCATCGACCGCAACGTGGCCGCCACCGCCGGCCACTGCTGGCAGACGAAGAAGAGCCAGAAGCTCGTGGACATCAAGCCCACCGTCGTCCGCTTCCTCGCGAGGCCCGGCGAGAAGCGCCGGGTCGTGGCCGGCGCCCACCACGAGAGCTTCGAGCGGGTCACCCTCGTCAATGACGTCGGCTTCGTCGTCTTCGCGGGCTCGCCGCCGGCCGGCGCCGCCCCGGCCGAGCTGCTCGAGGACGAGAGCGGGCTGACTTTGGGGCGTGAGATGCTCTTCGTCGGCCACGGCCGCGATGAGAAGGGTGTCGCCCCTCGCGCCCGGGCCACCACCCTCTCGGTCATCAGCACGCAGACCGGCGGGACGCTCCACATGTCCGGTCTGCCCGACACGGGCATCTGCTCCGGCGACTCGGGCGGCCCCTTGTTCCTCGAGGAAGGCGGCAAGCGCCTCGTGGCCGCGCTGGCCAGCAGCTCCGTGGGGGCCGACTGCAAGGGGCCGGGCACCGCGGATTTCGCCTTGATGCCGCGCTACCGCGCCTGGCTGCTCTCGGCGGCCCGCGCGGCGCAGCAGCGCCTGGACGCCGCGGGGACGGCGCGCCGGTGAGGCTGCTCCTGCTCGCGGCCCTGCTCGCCGCGCCGGCCGCCGCCGCTCCCCTGCCCAAGGTCGAAGCGCCGGAGCGCGAGACCGCGAGTCGGGTCGTCTTCAGGGGCAAGACGCCCTCCGCGGCCGAGCTGCGCTCCTTGGTGAGCGTCGAGTTCGCCGCCGCCGGCAAGAAGCCCTTCACCTGCTCCGGCGTCCTCATCTCCTCCAACGTCGCCGCCACGACGGCGCATTGCTGGGACGAGGGGTTCGCGCCGCGCGCCGCCATCCTGCACGGCGCGGACGGAGCCCGCCGCCCGGTCCTGACCGGAGCGCGGCACGAGGCTTACGACGAGGACGAGGACCCCGAGCACGCGGTCGACGACATCGGCTTCGTGGTCATCGGCGGGGAGCTCCCCGGCGGAGCCGGTCCCGCCGATCTGCTCAAGGACCCTTCCGGCGTGAAGCCCGGGGACGCCCTCATCCTCGTCGGGACCGGACTGGTCGAGGAGGGCGCCCGACGGGGTCCACGCCGGGCGGAGCTGTCCATCGAGCGCGTGTATGCCTCCACCCTCACGGCCGGCGACGGCGGCCGCAGCGGGGCCTGCCGAGGCGACTCCGGAGGCCCGGGCTTCGTCGAGAAGGGCGGGCGCCTCGCGGCGGCCGCGCTCGTCAGCAGCGGCCCCGCGACGAACTGCCGCACGGCCGGGACCACGACCTTCGTCTTCATCCCGCCCTACCGCGCCTGGCTGTTGTCCGCGGCGAAGACCGTGCAGGACCGGCTGTCCGCCAAGAAGTGACCCCGCTCCCTGCGCAACGTCCTTGCGCGCGGCGCCCTGCGGCGCGCAACGGCCCATCTGGAGCCTTTTCGGGCCTTGTGCGGCGGCGGACGGCGCGCTATCCTAACCTCATGGCGCCCCCCCTCGCCGCCGTACTCCTGACGCTCTCGCTGGCCCGACCCGCGGCCGCCGCCGCGCCCACCGGCGCACCCGCCGTCCCACCCAAGGAGAAAGCCGTGAAAGTCGGCTACTACGGGACGGACGACCGCCAGCTCTACTCGCAGATGCCCCGCGGCCTGCGCGCGTCCGCCGACGCGGTGGCGGCCGTGTTCGACGCCGGCGACGTGAAGGAGAACGGCGAGCGGGCGACGCTGAAGCTCAAGAAGGCCAAGGACCACCACCACTTCTGCAAAGACACCAAGTTCGAGGGCGAACCGGTCGGCGCGCACGGCACGGCGTTCCTGATCCATCCCACCTTGCTGCTCAGTGCCGGCCACGTGGTCGCGCCGAAGGACTGCGCGGGGACCCGGTTCGTGTTCGGCTTCACCGACGCGGTCGGTTTCGACGGGGAGGTCCCGGCCGCGAACGTGTACCGCTGCAAAAGGCTGGTCAAGCACGTGAAGGAGGATTTCCGCTCCGGGCGCGATTTCGCCATCATCGAGCTCGACCGGCCGGTGACGGACCGCGCGCCGTTGGAGCTCGACTTCGCCCTCCCTAAGAAAGGCGACCTCGTCTTCGCCCTCGGGCACCCTCTCGGCCACACCTTGACCTACTCGGGCATGGGCCCGGCGCGGCAGATATACGCGGACTCCGGCTATTACGTGGCCGAGATCGACGTGTTCGGCGGCAACTCCGGGAGCCCGGTCTTCTCGGACAACCGCAAGGTCGTCGGCATCGCCACTCACGGACAGGAGGACCACGCCGTCGCTTACCCGAAGGACAGCGCCCCCTGCTACCGTCTCAATCAGCTCGAATCGGGCCTACTGAACAGCGGCATCTCCGTGGCCATCCTGGACTACTGGGCCAGCGACATCCGCAAGGCCCTCTCCGAAGCCGGCAAGACTCCCCGCCCCTGACGCCTTGACGTCCCACCCGCCGTAGGCTAGACTGCGCCCATGGGATTCTTCGAGGGCGTCATCGTCGGGGCGTTGGTATGGGTGTTCTTCAAGGTGGTCGTGACGGGTCTCTACACCGTCGACCAGAACGAGCGGGCGGTCAAGACGAGCTTCGGGCGCGCCCAGCGCATCCCGAACGCGTCCACCCTCCAGGACCCGGAGCTGGCCGCGACGCTCTCGGAGAACGAGAAGCAGCGCTACGACTGGCCCCAGCTGCGGGTCATCCCGCCCGGCGGCCCCTACTTCAAGCTGCCCTGGGAGAAGGTCCATAAGGTCTCCATCGCGGTCCAGAGCGTCAACCTCGCCTTCGACCCCGAGACGCCGTCGGCCAACAGCGGCGGCACCGTGCTCGAGGCGGTCACCATGGACCAGCTCAACACGGGCCTCACCGGCCAGATCCGCTTCCGCGTCTCCGAGCGCAACCTCTACGCCTACCTCTTCGGCATCAAGCATCCCATCATCCATGTGATGGGCTACTTCGTCTCGGTCCTGCGCGAGAAGATCGCCGTCTTCGACACGCCGGGCAACGACACGACGGGCGTCTCCATCAACCACATCCGCAAGAACCTGCGCCAGCTCAACGACCAGATGGACCAGGACGCGCGCTCCTCCACGGCGCGCTTCGGGATCGCGCTCGACGCCTCGCTCATCACCAGCATCGACCCGCCCCGCGAGGTCGACTCCGCGCTTGCGGCCATCAACACGGCGCACAACCACGTCTCCTCCGAGATCAGCGTGGCCCAGGCCGCCGCGGACCAGAAGATCGAGCAGTCCAAGCGCGCCGTCGAGATCGAGACGCTGAAGGCCCAGGCCGAGGTCGAGCCGCTCACCGCCCTGGCCAAGCAGCTCAGCGACCTCAAGGCCGTGGGCGGGTCCACGGCCCTGCTGGCCTACCTGCGCAACGTCAAGCTCGGCCTTTATAGCAAGACGGACAACGTCGTCTTAGAGACCGCGACGCACGAGGGGCGCTGACATGGGATTCCTCAACGGAGCCATCTGGACGTTCACGGGCCTGCTCATCGGGCTGCCGCTGTTCCTGGGCGTGCTCAGGTTCTTCGGCGTCTACACCATCGTCAACGAGGGCACCTGCAAGGTGTACGTGCTCTTCGGCAACGTGTCGGGCGTCATCAAGGAGCCCGGCCTGCACTTCCTGCTCGGGAAGATCGGCCCGGCGGCCTTCATCGTCAACTGGCTGGGGACCTGCTACACGCTCGACATGCGCGTGGACCAGGTGTACCGCCGCTCGGAACCGGTGAACTCCGAGGAAGGCGCCCCCGTCGGCATCGGCGTGTGGTACGAGATGTACATCTCCGACCCGGTCAACTATATCTTCAAGAACGCGGACCCGCGCGGCTCCCTCGCCGCCAACGTGAGCAACGCGACGGTGCGCTCGCTCTCCAACATGAAGCTCGCCGACCTGCTGGGCTCGCGCAAGACCATGAGCCACGTGGTGCGCGAGGAGGTCTCCGCCAAGAGCCACGAGTGGGGCTACAAGCTCGGCTCGGTGTACATCCGCAAGGTCCATTTCCGCGACCCGCAGATGATGAAGCAGATCGAGGAGAAGGTCGTGAACCGTCTGCGCCAGGTCACCGCCGCCATCAAGCAGGACGGGGAGAACCAGGTCAACATCATCTCCTCTACCGCTCAGCGACAGGCCTCCGTGGCCTTCGCGGAGGCGGCCGCGCTGCGTCCTAAGATAGTCGGCAAGGCCCTCAAGGACATCGGCTCCTCGCCGGACATCCTCCAGGCCATGTTCGAGGTCCTCGAGACCCAGAAGATGATCGAGGCCGACGTGTCCGTGACGCGCGTCCCCCCGGACTCGGTCCTCCTGAACGCCTTGGCCGCGGCCAAAGGCCTCACCCGCCCGAAGTAATCGCCTACAAAAGGGACAGGCCCTTTCGTAGCCGGCTACGAAAGGGCCTGTCCCTTTTGTAGCTAGAGGTGCTTGGCGGCTTTCTGGGCTGATTCCAGCCCGGCGAGCGCGCCGTAGAAGAAGTCGGAAATCTCGCCGCGGTCGTCGCTGTGGCCGAAGTAGACGGGGGCCAGGTCGCGCTTGACGAGGGGCTGGATGCGGCTCACCATGCCCGGGATGGACATGGGCATGGGGTGCCCGCGGCGCGCGATGCGCACCTCGCGCAGGTGCTCCACCGAGCCGGGGATGAGGGCGGTGACCTCGGCGGCCGCGGCGTGGGCCATGGCGAGCGTCTTCTCGTCGTTGGTCAGGTTCATGCGCTCGGACTCGGGCTTGGGCGCGTAGACGGTCAGCACCTGCTTGCGGCCCGGGTCGCCCTTGCCCGCGTAGGTGACCCAGTCGGCCGGGATGATGTCGGCGAAGTGCTTGGCGCCGATGGGATAGGTGTCGTAGCCCGCGTCGTAGACGGCCCGGTCGAAGCACAGGTTGTAGACCACGAAAGGCGCGTAGCGCATCTCGCCCATGGCCGCGTGCTGGTCCTCGGGCAGCTCCTCCACGAGGTGGCGGGTGATGAACTTGGGGCTGGCCATGACGACGGCCTTGGCCTCGACGGTGCGCGGCTTGCCGTCCTGGAAGAAGCACACCCAGACCTTCTTCCCCTTGCGGCGGACCTTGTACACGGTCGCGCCGGTGAGGATGCGGTCGGTCTTGCCGATGGAGTCGAGGACCTTCTGGGTCGCCGGGCCGATGCCGCCTTCCCACGTATAGCGCTCGGTCTGGAACCAGTCGCGCGCCACGCCCAGGCCCACGTAGGCCGAGGTGTCGGCGGTCACGCTGCCGTAGTTGGACGGGCCGAAGGCGTCGAAGAAGGCCTTGAGCTGCTCGGGATAGCCCTGCAGGACCGAGGCGAAGGTCTGCTGGTCGAGGCTCTTCAGGTTGGCCGTCAGGTCGATGGACTCGATGTCCTTGGCGAACTTCTTGAAGCCGTCGCGCACGGACTTGGAGAAGGGCAGCTTGTCGAGCGCGGGGTTATCGGCCCGGCCGGTCCAGAAGTCCCGGATGGACCTGCCGTCGTAGATGACGGTGTCCTCGCCCTCGATCTTCTTCCAGTCGAACTTCCAGCGCTTGGCGAGGCGGGCGAAATCGGGGTCGGCGATGGAGTCCCACGCCGCGGCGGTGGAGTACTTGAGCCCCTCCCACTCCTCGGGCCGGCAGTTGCCGCCGACGTGCGGCTCCTTCTCGAGCAGGAGCCAGTCCGCGCCCTTGAGCTCGTCGGCCGCGGCCAGGCCGCTGGGGCCGCCGCCCACGATGACCACGCCGACCTTCTTGTCGGGAGCGGGCACGGGCATGGAGTCGCCGTCGCGCACGGAGTGGCAGACGGTGAAGCTCTCGGAGCCCAGCCGCGCCGGGGCCGCGGGAGGCCCCTTCTGGTCATCGCCGCGCAGCGGGAAGGGGCAGGCCATGGCGGCGCCCGCGCCCAGGACCCAGCGGATGAAGGAGCGGCGGGAGATGTCCATCGACGGGATTATATCTATTCGCGCGCGCCTAGGTCCTCTGCCGTCGACGGACTAGGTCTCTCGGCTTAGCCCCTCCGCGCGCCCGCTTG
>CAZTZW010000085.1:0-8709 GCA_964618085.1 uncultured Elusimicrobia bacterium | reverse complement strand
CGCCGAGAGGTCGCCGGTCCCGACGCGGTTCGCCGCCGCCGCCAGCGCGGCCAGCGGGCCGGCCGCGCCGCGCACCAGCAGGAGCAGGACGCCGCTGAGGAGCGCCAGCCCCGCGACGCTGGCCGCGAGCACGGCCTGGCGCACCGACATCAGCGGCGCCAGGAAGTCGTCGGCCGGCGCCTCGACGGCGACCTTCCACGGGGCGCTGCGCGGGACGCTCTCCGCGCGCAGCAGCTCCGCGCCCGCGGGCGCGGGCCGGCCCTCGAGGCGGATGCCGCGCCTCGTGACCGCGTAGGCGCGGCCGGTGCGCCCGATGACGATGCCGGCCAGCAGCGAGCGGATCTCCTCCAGGTCGTAGCAAAGCAGCACCGCGCCCTTGACCTTGCCCATCTCGTCGCGGACCGGCTTGCCCTGGTAGACGGCCGGCCCCACTCCGGCGACGTGGTGGGCCGACGAGCCTTTCCACTCGTGAGGAGGCAGGAGGAGCACCTCGCGGATGAAGGCCGCGTCCGGCGCCGGCGCGGTCCCCGCCCGCGCCACCTCGCGGCCCCGCGCGTCGACGTAGAGGATGGCCGGGTAATAGCGCGTGCGGGCGGCGAAGCCCCCGAAGTAGCGCTGCAGCTCCTTGCGGTAGGACTCGGCCTCGTCGCGCAGACCGAAGTCCACGTTGCGGTAATAGTCCGCGATGAGCGGCGTCTCCGACAGCGTGTGAAGGTCGCGGGAGCGCTGGTCGAGCAGCTCGTCGATGTTGCCGGCGGTCCGCTGGGCGAGGAGGGACATCTCCTTGTCGACGGACGCCAGGATGACGCGCCTCGCCGAGCCGTAGCCCAGCCACGAGACGAGGCCCATCACCGTGACCACCGTCGGCACGATCGCCAGCAGCAGCTTGCCGGAGAGGCGGAAAGGCGTTCGGAGCGGACTCATGCCGCCGGATATGGACGCATCGTCATGGAGTTTAAACAGGCGCCTCGAAGGCGTCAAGCGGGCGAGGGCCTCAGTCCTCGACATGCACGTCGCCGCCGGGGCCCAGACGCAGCGACGGACTGAAGAGGGAGAGCGCCTCGCAGGCGCGCGCCCCCGTGACGAAGCGGTGCCGCACGCCGGGCGGTATCAGGATGACGGTGCCGGCGCGCACCCGGCGCGGCCGGCCGTCCAGGTAGGCGGTCATCTCCCCGGACGTGCAGTAGACGAGCTCCGCGGTGCGCCGGTGATGGATGGTCGGCAGCGCCGTCCGCTTCGGCAGATGCTCGTGGATGACCGAGAAATCCCCCAGCAGGCCGCGGTCGAGGCCGCGCATGCGCAGCGTGCCCATGCGGGTCGGGACGACCCGGCTGACGTGCCGCACGTCCGGACCGTCAACGCGCGGGCGCTTGGCCATGGAAGGACGCCTCGTGGAAATAGGGCATGCCCGAGACATACGGCGTGAACTCCAATCCGCGCCGCAGCCCGTAGGTCCGGATGCGCTGATACGTGGGAAGAGCGAGGTGCTCGGAACGGATGTACGCGTCGAGGTCCTCCGACGCGAGGCGCTGCTTCTCCGGGTCCAGTTCCTGGACCATGGCCGTGATGCGCTCGTCCACCCCCGTGCTGACGGCGAGCGAGAACGGGGACCCTCCGGCGAGGAAGATCGAGCGGATGAAGAAGGCGTGGTGCATCGGGTCCGGACAGTCGTACATCGCGACGTCCCACTGCTCGCGATGCTGGAGCTTCTCGAAGAGCTCCGCGTCCGCGACGGGGGTGATCTCCATCCGTACGCCGACGTTCTCGAGCTGTTTGGCGATGATCTGGCCGGTCCGCGCGGCGTTGACCTTGAGCAGGAACCTCAGCGTGAAGCCGTCGGCGTATCCTTCCTCCGCGAGGATGCGGCGCGCCCGCGCGGGGTCGTAGGGATAGAGCGGCAGCTTCGCGTTGTGCCCCGCCTCGCCGGGCAGGGTCAGCGTCGCGATGGGTATGCCGTTGCCGAGGATGTCGTAGCGCACCAAGGTGCGCCGGTCGATGGCGATGTTCAAGGCTTCGCGGACGCGCTTGTTGGCCAGCGGTCCGCGGGCGACGTTGAAGTTCCCCCCGACCGTGTAGAACGTCGGACGCTTGACCACGCAGGCGTTCGTCGAGCGCTGGACCTCCAGGGTCCGCGTTCCGGGCAGGCTCGTGAGCAGGTCGATCTCGCCCGAGAGCAGCGCGTCGACCTGCTTGTCGGCCGGCAGGAAGCGGAAGGTCAGGGTCTTCAGCCGCGGCACGCCCTGGTCCCAGTAGCGCTCGTTGGCGGCCATGTAGACGCCCACGCCCCGGTCCCAGCGCACGAACCGGAAAGGGCCCGTCCCGACGGGCCGTTCACCCAGCGCGGCCTCCCCCTTCTCGCGCACGTAGCGCGGCGGGACGACGACGATGAACCCGGCCAGCCGGTTAAGGAGCAGTCCATCCGGGTACTTCGTGACCAGCCTCACCGTGTACGCGTCCACCACCTCCACGCGGCTGAGGGAGTCGATGAAGCCGCGCGCCGGGAAGCCGGTCTCCGGACGCAGGTAGCGGTCGACGGAGAAACGCACCGCCTCGGCGTCGAAAGGCTCGCCGTCGTGGAAGACGACGCCCCGCCGCAGGGAGAACTCCATGGTGAACGGGTCCAGGCGCCGCCAACTCGTCGCCAGGGCCGGCAGGATCCGCCCCTCCGGCCCGAAGCGCACCAGGCCCTCGAACATCTGCTGGACGAGGGTGTGGTTCTTCTCCGAGAACTCCTTCTGCGGGTCGAGCGTGACCGGGTCCTGGACGTCGTCGCAGACCGCGAGCGCGCCCCGCGCCGGCTCGTCCGCCGCCGCGCGGACGGCGGGCAGGAGCAAAGACAGCGCGAGCAGGGCCCGGGTCATCCCGGCTTCGTCCCGACCACGATCCACGAGGCGTTCGCGGCGCCGGCCGCGACGCGGCGGCGCTCGATGGAACGGAAGCCCGCCTCGAGCAGCCAGGACTCGTACTCGCCGGCGGTGTAGGTCCGCCCGCCGCTCGTGTAGGCCAGCATGTGGACGGAGAACAGCGCGCCGAAGGCGGGAGAGACGCGGTCCTCCTCGAGCATGAAGTCGTGCACCACCGCGCGCCCGCCGGGGCGCAGGGCCCGGAAGCTCTTGGCCGCCAGCTGGCGGTTGGTCTCGGGGCTCTCGTCGTGGGTGATGTGGGAGAGGAGGACGAGGTCGTGGGCCGCCTTGCCGAAGTCGGCCTTGCGGTAGTCGCCGGGACGCAGGCGCGCGCGCGCGGCCAGCACGGGACGGCGGGCGAGGAAGCGGCGCGTCTCCTTGAGCGTGCTCGGCAGGTCGAGCAAGGTCGCGCGCGCCTTGGGGTTGCGGGAGAGGAAGGCCAGGCTGTAGGTGCCGGGGCCCGCGCCGACGTCCAGGACGGACGCGCACGGTCCCAGCGCGGCGGCGATCTCGGCCGCGGGCTTGCGGGCGATGTTGTCCATGCCCCGGATGTACTCCTGGGTGAAGCCGTCGTGGCGCAGCAGCCAGTACTCCAGCGGGCGCACCGCGCCGCCCTTGCGCACGCACTGCCGCAGCTCCCCCCACGCGTCCCAGATCATCTCCTGGTACTTGAGGTTGTCGCCCATGTAGCCGGGGCGGCCGCTCACGAGGTGTCGCGAGGCGACGGGGCCGTTGCGGTACAAGCCGCCTTCCTTAAAAAGGTACCCCATCGCGACCAGCGCGTCGAGCAGTATCTCCGTGGCGCGCGGGTCCAGGCGCAGGTCGCGGGCCAGCGCGGCGGCGCGGCGAGGCCGCTCGAGGCGGGAGAAGCAGTCGAGGTAGGCGGCGACCATGAGGACCTTGGCCCGGCGGTAGCCGAGTATCTCCTCGATGAGGCGGTCGGCGGCGGAGGCGGCGGGAGCGGCGGTCTTCATCGGGTCTCTCCTGCGAACAGCTTGTCCAGCGCGCGGATGCGCGACTGCAGAGGCGAAGGCTCGTCGGCGTCGATCCAGACGTCCAGGACGGCCGGGCGCCCGGACTCGAGGGCCTCGGCGACGGCCGGGGCGACGTCCCGGGGGTCCGTCACGCGGCGCGACCAGGCTCCGAGCGCGGCGGCGACGCCCGCGACGTCCATGCGGTGGAACTCGGTGCCGATGGTGCGCCCCTCGTACTGGGCGCTCTGTCCCTGGTGCACCGCGTTGAGCCGGCCGTCGTTGAGCACCACCCAGAGCACCGGGACGCCGTACGTCACGGCGGCGGAGACCTCCATGCCGGCCATGGCGAAGCCCCCGTCGCCCACGACCGCCACGACCGGGCGCTCCGGCGCGCCCAGCTTGGCGCCCACCGGGGCGGCGACGCCGTAGCCCATGGCGGCGAACTCGCCCCAGTTGTGAGCGAAAGCGTTGCGTCCGTTGGCCGTCAGGTAGTGCGTCGCCCAGAGCGTGTGGTTGCCCACGTCGAGGAAGATGAGCGCGTCCTCGGGGAAGGCCCCGTCGAGCAGGCGCATGAGCCGCTGCGGTTTGACCGGCGCCTGCTCGGAGAGCATGGCGGCCGGGTCCAGGTAGCGCGGCGCGCCCCGCTGAGCGGCGTCGTAGGCGGCCCGGCGGCGGGCGACGGCGCTCCGGTAGCCGGGGCGGCGCACGCTCAGCAGGAGCTCGCGCAAAGCGCTCTTCGCGTCGCCCACGATGGCGGTCGACACGGGGTAGTTGCGGCCGATGACGGACGCGTCCACGTCCTGCTGGATGACGGCGCGCCCCTCGGCCAGCCGCCGGTCCCAGCCCTGGGTCGAGTTCTCGTGCAGGCTGCTGCCGAGGACCAGGAGGACGTCGACGTCCGGCGAGAGGAGGTAGCTCTCCGCCCAGGGCGAGCTCGCCAGGCCGAAGACCCGCAAGGAGAGCGGGTGCGTCTCGGGGAAGGCGCCCTTCCCCTTGGGCGTGGTCGCCACGGGGATGGCCAGCCTCTCCGCGAGCGCGAGGAGCTCGGGCTGCGCGCCCGCGAGGTTGACCCCGTGGCCGGCGAGGATGGCCGGCTTGCGCGCCGACAGCAGGCGCTCGGCGCACTCCTGGACGGCGTCGCGGTCCACGGCGCGCGAGATGGGACGGTACTCGGCGGGCAAGGGCGTCTCGGCCGGGGCGAAGCGGCGCATCAGGTCGGTGGGCACGCTGAGATGCACCGGCCCCCTGCGGCCCGTCATCGCCAGGCGGATGGCCTGCCGCAGCAGATGCCCCGCGTTCTCCGCGCTCGCCACCATGGCGCTCATCTTGGTCACGGGGCGGAATATCTGGACGGTATCGACCCCGCTCTCGCTGGAATCCTGCAGGGAGCCTCGCCCGAACACCGTGGTCGCGACCTGGGCGGTGAGCACGAGGACCGGCAGGCCGTCCGTCTTGGCCGCCGCGACGGCCGTGACCGCGTTGGTCGCGCCGGGCCCCGTCGTCAGGCAGCAGGCCCCCAGACGGCCCGTGGCGCGCGCGTACCCCAGCGCCATGAACGCCGCGCCCGCCTCGTGGCGCGACGCGATGGTGCGCACCGCGGGCTCGTGGTAGAGCGCGTCGAAGAGCGGGGTGACGGGCCCTCCCGGGATGCCGAACACGGCGCGCACGCCCTCGCCCTTGAGATGCGCCAGCAGCAGTTGGGCGACGGTGGAGCGTCCGCTCTCCCGCCAGGGGGAGGCCGGCGCGGAGGCCGCGGCACCGGGCAGCAAAGTGGACACGGTCGTCTCTATTTTCGCTGAGGCTGCGTGCGGCCTTCCGTGACGAGCAGTTCCGCCGCCTTGACCATCAGCTCCGCCACGTCGAACGGCTTGCGGAAGAAGGCGTCGACGCCGGTCTCCGCGAGCTTCTTCTCGCTGACGGCGAGCTTCTTGCCGCTGACGGCGATGATCTTGATCTTGCGCGTCTCGGGCTTGGATTTGAGGACCTTGCAGACCTGCAGGCCGTCCATCTTGGGCATGACCATGTCGAGGACGACGAGCAGCGGCGGCGCCTGCCCGATGCGGATGAGGGCCTCCACCCCGTCCGGACAGCACTCGACGTCGAAATGCTCGGCGTAGCGGGAGAAGGCCCGCATGACGACGCGCGCGGACTCCACGTCGTCGTCCACCACGAGCACGCGCGCCCGGCCGGCGACCTCGGGCGGTATGGGGATGGAGAGCTGGCGCATGAAGGAGAGCAGCTCCTCCTTGGTGACGCGATGATGCCCTCCCGCCGTCTGGAAGGACTTGAGTTTGCCGCTGTTGATCCAGTTGACCACGCTCGAGGGGTAGACGCCGCAGAACTGGGCGATGTCGTGCGTGGTGAAGGTCGTCTCTGCCATGGGTTTGATTCCTTTTGTTCGTTTGCTTCGTTTTGGAATCATAGCATGTACTCACGCCGCCGCGACATCCCCCTCCAGGCACTCCCGCACCCGGGCCAGCAGGCGGCCGAGGTCGCAGGGCTTGAGCAGGAAGTCCCGGGCCCCCAGACGCATGGCCTCCACCGCGCTCTCCACCGTGCCGAAGCCGGTGAGCACGATGACCGCCGGCATGCGCGGCCCCCGCGACAGGGCGCGCAGCAGCTGCAGGCCGCCGCTGCGGGGCATGGTGACGTCGGTGATGACCAGGTCCACGCCGCCGGCCTCCACGCAGGCCAGCGCCTCGACCCCGTCGCGCGCCTGCGCGATGCGGTAGCCCTGACGCTCCAGCGACCACCAGAGCATGTCGCGCATGCCCTCCTCGTCGTCCACGACCAGTATCCGCTTGCGCTCATCCATGGGATATGGACCCCTTGGCTCCCGCCGCTTGGTGGGTCAGCGCCCGCTCCTCGCGCGACAGCCTCTCCATCTCGTCGCCCGTGCGCACCGGCAGCCTCACCGTGAACACGGTGCGTCCCGGCCGGCTGTCCACGGACAGCTCGCCCGAGTGCTTCTGCACGATCTCGCTGACCAGGCTCAGGCCCAGGCCCGTGCCCTGGCCGACAGGCTTGGTGGTGAAGAAGGGGTCGAAGATGCGGGGGAGCACGTCCGCCGGGATGCCGGCGCCGTCGTCTTCCACGCGCAGGCACACCCACGAGTGCGGCGCGTCGGCCGCGAGCTCGGTGCGCAGCACGAGCGAGCCGCCGTTGGGCATCGCGTCGATGGCGTTCTTGGAGAGGTTGAGCACGATCTGCTCGAGCTGGTTCTTGTTGCCGAGCACCGGCGGCAGGGCGTCCGCGAGCTCCGTGCGCAGAACGACGCGCGCCATGCGGGCCTGGGGAGCCACCAAGGCCAGCGCCTGCTCCACCGCCGGGTTGACCGGCATGGGCACGCGGTCGGGCTGGGTGGCGCGCGCGAAGGTCAGGAGGTTCTGCACCAGGGCCTTGCAGCGCAGGGCTTCCCTCTCGATGGAGCGGATGGGCAGCTCCAGACCGTCGCCCGCCTTGAGCTGGTGCGCCATCCCCTGCGCGAACCCGAGGATGACGCCCAGCGGGTTGTTGATCTCGTGCGCGACCCCGGCCGCGAGCTGGCCGACCGCCGAGAGCTTCTCCGACTGGCGCATGCGCGCCTCCAGCTGGCGCACGTCCCGCACGTCGCGCGCCGCCCCGATCCAGCCGGTGACGTTGCCGTCCGCGTCCTTGATGGGCGAGGTGCTCAGCAGGACGGGCAGGCGCTCGCCCGAGCGGCCGACCAGATGAGCGGAGGCGTTGCTCGCCGTCGCGTCGAAGGGAGCCGAGCCTTCGGCCAGGAGGGACTGGGCCGGGCGGCCGGTCAGCTCCTCCGCGCTCCACCCCAGCGCCGCGCACGCGGCCGGATTGACGCGGGCCACGCGCCCGCGCTCGTCGCTCACGATGAGGATCTCCTGGATGCCGTCGAGGATGTCGTTGAAGAACTGCTTGGAGACCGTGGTCATGGCCAGCTCGCGGGTCATGCGGTTGAAGCTGCGGGCCAGGTCGCCCAGCTCGTCGTCCGAGGTCACCGGCACGTGCGCGCAATAGTCGCCCCCGCCGATCTTGAGCGTACCGAGCCTCAGGTAATGGAGGGGTTCGAGCAGGCGGCGCATCACGCCCAGGAGGACCAGGCAGACCGCCGCGCCCAGGACCAGCAGCCAGCGGCCCACGGTCATGGCGATGCGCCGCTCGACGGCCATGGTCTGCTCCAGCGGGAGGGCCAGCTGGAGCGTGCCCACGCGCGCCCCGCGTGCCGACGCGCTCTCCGAGGCGAGGAGGAACTCGCCGTCCCCCCCGATGCCGGCGTAGACGGGGACGAAGACGTGCACGAGCCGTCGGCCGCCCTCCACCGTCTCCCAGTCACGAGGCTCCTCGACGGCCAGCATCGCGCGGGTCACGGAATCGTCCTGCACATGCCCGACCCGCGCCACGTCGCTGTGGGCGAGGACGCGGCCTTCGGGGTCCAAGGCGGCCGCGTGGACGGCGCCGGTCGTCTCGGCGCCGCGGTGCAGGATGGAGAGCAGCCGGTTCTCGTCGCGAGCGCCCATGGCCGCGGCCGCCCCCGCGGCGTCCTTCGACAGCTCGCGGCGGGCATGCTCCACCATCTCCGAGACGAGCGCGCCGTGGACGGCGCGCTGGGAGTAGCCCGCCACCGCCGCGCCGCCGAGCGCGACGACCCCGCCCACGCTGAGCACGACCTTGGTATAGAGCTTCACGGGAGGACCTTGTCCGCCGCGCGCAGGGCCGCTTCGGGCGCGGACAAGCCGCACTCGGCGGCCGCGGTGCGGTTGACGACGACGCGCACCGCGCCGACGCGGGCCTGCGAGGCGGGACGGCCGGCCAAGGCCTCGCGGGCCGCCGCGGTC
>CAZTZW010000084.1:0-8727 GCA_964618085.1 uncultured Elusimicrobia bacterium | reverse complement strand
CCAAGACCGCCGTGATGAAGGGCGTCGTCGAGCCCTTGTCCGGCATGATGGGCGACCTCCTTAAGAGCTCGTTCGGCCCGGACTCCCGCCAGGTCTTCCAGTGCCGCGAGGGCAACGTGCCGGTGAGCGAGGTCTCCATGACGGGCGACCGCGGCTGCGCCGGCAAGAAGTATTTCCAGATCACGGCCGATGGCGGCCTCGGGCTGGCGCGCTGCGGCAGCGGTCAGGCCGCGGGCGGCGAACGGCCCGTCTACAGCGGATGCCGGCTCGCCAGCGTCGGAGGCACGCAGCCTCCCGCGGGTCCCGGCGCCAACGACCAGCTCGGTCAGGGGCAGATCCCTCCGATGGGCAACCCGCCCACGACGCCGTTGTCCTCCCTGTGCGAGTGGCTGAACGTCCCGACGGCTCCGGCCGACATGAAGCAGCGCGCGGTGACGGTGAACGCCGTCATCAACCGGATGCAGCCCGGCTCCGGCGTCAGCTGCACGATCGGGGGCGCCAGCAGCAGCTATACCGATACGGCCCCGGCCCCGGCGCCGGAGATCACCAAGGCCCAGGCGGACGAGTGGGCGAAGCTGCGCATCAACGCGGACGGCCTCAAGGAGCAGTTCGCGGTGCCCGCGACGAAGTACGCTCCGCTCAAGACGGCCGTGGACACGAAGCTCGCGGCCACCGTCACCGACGCGACCAAGCTCAAGACCGACGCGTTGGCCATCGTCGGGTCGCCGGACGCGGCCCAGGTCAAGCAGCTGGCGGAGCCGTATCTGACCCACGGGCCCGTCTACCGCACGCCGCAGGCGGCGAACGCGGTGGTGACCGAGAAGGGCCTGATAGCGCTCGAGGCGGAGGTCCGCAACGCGCTCGACACGGCGCAGACCGGCCTCAAGGCCCGCGTGGCCGCGGCGAACACGGCGCTGTCCGGGATGACGGCGCAGATCGACCTCAGCCGCATCCCGCAGGAGAACCGTCAAGTGGCTCAGGCCCGCGTCGCGGAGCTTGAGCAGTGGCGGCAGACGGCGATCCGGGCGGTGGCTCAGGTGACCCAGAACAACACCCGCATCGAGGCGCAGTTGGCCACGCTCAAGGACACCATCATCCCCAAGGGGAAGGAGGTCCATACCCAGATCCGGGACTCCATCCACCTCGCGTCGGATCAGGCCTCGGTCCTGGGCATGGCGAACGCCCTGATGCCCGGCGTGACGAACGTCGAGCAGCTGACGAGCGCCACCCGGACGAAGGTCGACACCACGGCGACCGCCGCGACCGGGCTCAAGACGGCGGCGGAGAGCTGGTCGGCGGCCCTCGGCCAGATGCCCTTGCAGTGAGATATATAGGTCTTTGGACCCAGGCGCGATGGAGGAAGCTCGCTATAATCTGACGTAGACGCATTGGAGAACGCCATGAACCCCCGATATCCCATCATGGCGGCCTGGCTGGCCGCGTCCCTGGGGACCCTGTCCCTGGGGACGTCGCACGCGACGCCGCCCTGCCCCGAAGTCGCCGCGACGGAGAAGAATCCCGTCAACATCCTTGCCGGCATCATCTGCCGCCAGGACCAGGCCAAGGCCGACGTGGGCGAGAAGCTGGCGGCCTTCACCCTCCAGAAGGATGGCGCCGGGCCGCTGTTCGTCTCCGAGGACATCAGCAAGGACGAGGCCAAGAAGGCGGCCGTCGCCGGCGCGGCCAAGGAGTGGGCGACGAAGGCCACGCCGTCCCAGGTCGCCGAGTTGTACTACGTCATGGGCGACGGCGCTCCGCCCGCATGGGTGACGGGGCACGCCATCCTCAAGGACCTGGTCAAGGCCGCGACCACCGCCGAGACCGACCGGCGCAAGGGTCTCGTCCCGGCGCTGGCGACGAAGTGGCGCGCCGGCAGCCAGGGCAAAATCGCCTGGACGAAGTTCGCGGACGACACCAATCTCTTCCTACGGGACGGGGCGGCGGCCGCGCACGCCATCCTTGCGGACGCGCGCACGCGCCCCGATCTGAACCTGAGCATCGGCCAGAACGAGAATGCGCCCGTGGTCCCCATCGGCCCGGGCCGCGTCGCCGACTCCTTCACTCCTTTCGACACGAATTACATGTACGGCAACGGCGGTCAGACCGGCTCGTTCAAGAACAAGGACGGCGTCCCCGTCCCCTACAACATCAAGCTGGAGACGACGAAGGACCACACGGGCGCGCTGACGACCAACATCGTGGTGTACGACCTGGGTCAGGGCTTCCTGCAGCGCATCCCCATCACCGCGCGCGGCGAGCAGGCGTTCTCGCTCGGCTCCGCGCAGCATCGCTGGGACCTCGTCTTGGACATCAAGCCGGGACAGGGGGAGGACCTCTCCATCGCGCTGCGGCGCGCGGAGGACAAGGACGGCAAGGAGGTCATCCGCACGAGCGCCAACGCCTTGGCCCAGGCCCGGCTCGATCAGGCCGTGACGGCGCGCCAGGTTGTCGAGTTCGGCGGCCAGTCCTACTACATCAGCGCGCAGGGCGGCAAAGACGGCTCCTATCTGTATTATCCGACGTCCTTGGCGGGCCGCACAGGGGCGTCGTGGGCGGACCTGCGCCCCGCGCACGTCGCGATCGTCGCCAAGATCGGGACGGACGGCCGGTTCGTCGCCGTCGAGGGGTCGCCCGACATCGGCAAGGTCAACGGCAAGCCCTATAAGCTGGAGTACAACGCCGCCACCGGACGCTGGACGCCGGCGGAAGGCCAGGGGACTTTGCCGCCCAAGGACGCGCCCGCGCCTACTGCCGCGACCGGCCCGGCCGCCGTGACCGATCGCGCGGCCGCCGCCGCGGCGGCCGCCAACTGGCAGCCCGATTCGGCGACGGACGGGCTGAGCCAGGCGACCAAGGACGCCGGCTACAAGATCCTCTCCCGGACCAACCCGGAGAACGGGAGCAAGGAGTACAACATCCTCACCCCGGCCGGGTTCGTCGCGAACAACTCGGTCACCTTCGCGGGCGTCACCGGGATGCGCGGCTTCAGCCACTACATCACGTGGCAGCGGGGCAACGACTTCGCCTATCAGGACCTCCTCGTGAAGACGACGCTGGCCAACGAGGCGGGGGAGCGGCGCGAGAGCTTCGACATGGTCGGACGCGTGTCCGGCGGCGCGCTCACCAGCGTGGTGAACCCCGTCGACGGCAAGAAGCGGGAGTTCTCGGACCACGACGTCGTCATGGACGCTCTCAAGACCCACGCGAACATGTCGGACGCCCAGATCAAGACGGTCGTGGACAACATCAAGGCCCAGGCCGGCTCCAACAAGTACATCGTCGAGCGCGCGAACGCGTCGACGGTGGTCATCCAGATACCGCCGAACAAGGTCGTCCAGGTCTTCCCGACGGTGGGCACGGCTCCCGTGGCCGACAACCCGCAGACCCAGGGCACCGGCACCGCCGTGGACGTCGCGTCGGGGCCGGGCGGCACCGACGTGCCCTTCCAGGAGGACATCCCCGTCAGCCTCCCGGGGGCGTTCATGAAGCTCAAGCGCTTGAAGATGGAGAGCGACAACGCCGCGACGGCCTCGGCGGCCCTGTACGTCAAGGAGACCGCTCAGGAGTCGGACGCGCAGTGGTTCCTCTACGTGAAGTACCGCGAGAACATCCCCGCCAACGGCCCCACGCCGGCGGGCATGGCCATCCGGCGCTCCGACCGCATCCTGGTCTTCTCGAACGTGGCCGCGGACAACCGCCTGAAGCGGCCGGACCTGGCGAAGATCTCGGTCAAGGGCCAGACTAGCTACGAGGCGACCCAGACCATCGACCCCAAGACCGTCTCGGTGTCCTTGGTGCCCGGCAGCACCGTCGAGCGCGGCGCGTGGACCTTGCACCGCGCTCCGGCGGCCCAGGTCGGGCCGACCAACTGCGTGGGACCGGTCATCTGGTGGGGCCTCACCGAGGCCCAGGCGAAGGAAGCCGGCTGCGTCAAGGCCAAGCTGGAATAGCCTGATAAGACCCGGGACTTTGGGCCTATAGGGCCCAGGTCCCGGGTCTCTTATTTTATAGGGTCTTTAGGCCCTGACAAACAGGTCCACCCCTGTTAAACTCAGGCGTACCCCCGTCGAGGGGGTGCGCGCATGAGCCCCCTCTGGCGCCGAGCCGTGGCCTGTCTGTGCGTGGCGAGCATCCTGCTCGCCGCCTTTCCCGTAGGCGCCCTGGCCGCCGGCCCCACCGTCGCTCCCGTCGACCCGGCCGTCGCGATGGACTTCCTGAAGAAGGCGGGCGTCTACACCGGGGACGACGACCTGCTCAAGACCTATCTGCAGGCTCCGGACAACCAGCTCACGCCCATCGGCGAGGCCCTGTACCGCTCGCTGCGCGCGCGCTACAACGTCCAGGAGGCCGTGGACGCCATGAAGCCGCAGTTCGACAAGCTGCGCAAGGCGGGTCCCTACGACGCCGTCAAGCGGCAGACCGCCGAGCGCGCGCTGGCGTCCTTCCAGGAGAAGTTCGGCGACATCTCGCGCCGGGCCAACGACGGCACGGTGGAGGGCTCCTACCAGTGGGGCACCTTGGTCGAGGCCTACATGAGCGGCCTGGCCACGGCCGAGCCGCCCAAGGGCCCGCCCAACTACACCCAGATCGCGCTCGCCGACGGCTCCGGCCACGAGTTCTGGGACGACGAGGGCCTGGCCTTCCGCATCAACCAGCACAAGGTCACGACCTACAACCGCGAGCTTCAGAAGGTCCAGAAGCAGATGAACGCGGACCGCCCGCGCCAGGTGCCCTTCATCCCGGAGACCGGCCGCTACAGCTTCGAGATGCTCCAGTACAGCTACTGGCGCCTGAAGAACCAGTACGAGGACATCGCGCTGGCCCTGAAGGTGGACCGGATGGCGCTGATGGCCTCGCTGCTGGGCATCCAGGTGAAGGACGAGCGCTTCTACCTCGACCCCAAGCTGTTGGAGGAGCTCGAGACCAAGGCCAAGGCGACCCGCCGCTACCACCGAGACCGCTACTGGACGGTGTTCGAGGTCGTGGAGAAGCGCATGGAGCAGCGCCGCTTCTACCTCGAGGGCGCGGACGCCGCCGTGAAGACCTACGAGCGGGACATGAACGCGCTCAAGGGCGCGGCGACCATCACCGACGCGCAGGCCCAGAGCATGACGCTCGACGAGAAGAACGCCCTGCGCTGGCTGAGCCTCTCCGTGCTCTCGACGCAGGAGTACGCCCTCAAGAACCAGCTCGAGGTGCTCGACCCCTCCTCGCCCGACGCCCAGATGCTCCAGGAGTCCCTGAAGAACTCCCCGCTCGACGCGCGCACCCGTCTGCAGTACGCCGAGCAGAGCCAGGCCTTGCGCCGCCGCCTGGAGAGCCTGCAGGGCCTGCTCACGGGCGTGCGCAACGCCCTCAACGGCTCCGACTACGCGGGCAGCCTCGACATGGTCCAGGCCGCCCTCGCCTCGGCCCAGCGCGAGATGGGGGAGATCTCGGCGGACTACTCGCTGTACGTCGAGGCGCCCTCGGGCGCCGTCCTGTCCGCGGCCGAGTCGGGCCGCACCTGGCTCAACGGCCAGACCGCGCAGCCGTGGGGCGAGGGCTGGGCGCTCGACACCTTCGGCGTCAAGCTCTGGGGCGCCGCCAACAGCTCCCTCGGCACCCGGCACGGCCGCAACTTCGACCGCGTGGCCGCCCAGCTGCCCGCCTACGACTGCATCTCGCGCGCCATCGCGATGCAGAAGCCCCTGCCCACGACCTGCATCCTGCCCCTGCTGACCGCCGACCTCCTCAAGGAGCACAACATCAGCGCGTCGAGCGGCTGGGAGGACCTGGAGAAGATGGCGCGGGCCCTGCCCCCGGACCATTGCGTCGCGCGCACGGTCCTGCAGGGCGGGATGGCGGCCGCGCGCTGCCTGACCATCGCCATGAACCCGCAGGCGGCCAGCCGCTTCCAGGAGGTCCGCTTCTCGGGCGGCTCCGACGCGAAGATCACCGAGGCCCTGCGCGTGGCCGCCTCGCTGCGCGCCAACCGCATGGAGTTGACCGACGCCGCGGCGGTCAACAAGTGGGCGCGCGCCGCCGGCTCCTACCTCACCTTCACGGTCACCTTGGCCCTGGGCGCTCCCGCCATCACCGGCACCTTGGGCCTGACCATCGGCTGGGCCAATAAGTTGGGCAACCTCGCCGCGAGGATCCCCGCCGTGGGCAACTACGTCGCCCTGCCCGTCCGGGCCGCCGAGGGTTTGATGACGCAGGTCCAGACGCGCGTGGCCTCGATCAACCCGGCGCGCTCCGAGATACCCGCGTCGATGCAGACCAACATGCTGACGCGCTACGCGGCCGCCAGCGGCATCCGCTGGGTCAACGCGGCGGGACGCCAGCTCTCTTTCACCGGCCTCTCTGCCGGCATCTCGACAATCTTCACCACGGGCCAGCATGCCTGGGACGGCGACGCCTCGAACTTCACGGGCTACGGCGACGCCGCCTGGCAGGGCTTCAGCGGCGGCGTGGTGTGGGCCAACGACTCCTTCCACCCCGCGCTGGGCTACATCGGCGTGCCCTCCAGCGCCTTCGCCGGCCTGCGCTACGTCGCGCCGGTCACCGAGTCGTTGGCCACGCGCGGCTTCGTCGGCAACCTCGCCGCGGGCGTCGACGGGCTGTTCGGCCGCTGGATCGGAGCCAACACGATGTCGCGGGTGGTGGCCATGCAGCCCGTGGCGACCGGCCAGTGGGCGACGCGGCTGCTGGGCGACAACATCGCCGGCCGCGCCTTCATGCAGCTGAGCAAGGGCGGCAACTTCATGTTCGTCATGGGCGACCAGATCGCCAAGTACGTGGTGTTCAGCAAGGGCGTCAGCGTCGTGGCGCGCGAGCTGACCTACGCCAACGGCCTGGACGTCTCCGCTCTGCCCGCCACGCCGGGCTCCGACCCGCTGGAGCTCCAGGCGCGCGAGGTCGAGCGCCGCATGAAGCGCGCCAACGCCGCGGCGCACGCCTGGGAGGCCTCGCCCATCTGGCTGCTCCTGCCGGTGTTCCCGGCCCAGCAGGCCGTCCAGGGCGCGATGGCCCAGCGCGCGGCGGCGGGCATGCGCCAGTACGACAAGCCGCGGGCGGGGCCCGACGGCGTGGTCCGGCCGCGCACCGCCGAGTACGCCAACGCCGTCGAGGGCGAGATGCTGCGCTTCCTCGACGCCCGGCCGAAGGTCCCCCTGTCGCAGCGCATCTTCGAGTGGTCGTGGAAGACCCAGGAGAACAGCGACGTCTGGATGGTCACGAAGGAGGCGCGCTCGGAGGGCATCCGCAAGGCGCTGTACCAGGAGGTCGGCGCCGTCGAGGGGCAGCTCAAGGGCGTCAACCCCCACAAGTTCATCGAGATCATGGAGACGGCCCAGAACCGTCTCCCGAAGACCGGCCTCGCGGTCAACGACGAGGTCCGCGAGCTCGCCCGCAAGAACCTCGCCGAGACCTTGGTCGCCAACCCCGAGCTTTCCCGCCGCATCCTCGACGCCAAGCTGGGCTCGACGGTCGAGGGCTTCGGCGTCGTGGGCTTCCGCACGCGCCGCGAGATCGCGGCGACCCTCCATGTCGCCGAGTCGGCGCTCAACGTCAAGGTGCCCAAAGACCTCCTCTCGCGCCTGGGCCCGGCGCACGAGCGCTACGTGGCCTCCGACCGCATGCCCAAGGAGCCCGCCGCCGAGGCGCTGGCCGCGCTCAAGGAGGTCGGCAAGAAGTCGCCCGGCCTCGACAAGGCCGCCGACTTCTTGGCCGACTCCGTCTCGCGCTGGCGCGAGGGCAAGTACCCGGAGCGCAAGCCCAACCTCGACAAGGACCTGCCCATCACCGAGGCGCAGTACAAGGCCGCCATCGACGACTACAACGGCCTGATGGCCATCTGGCGCCTGGAGATGCGGGCGCGCGTGCAGAAGGGGGAGATGACGGCCAAGGAGGGCCGCGTCGTCGAGAAGTTCTTCGACGCCGTGACGGCCATCGAGCGCCGGTTCAACAGCTTCAACAACCCGGAGGCCGTGCGCTCCGTCACGCAGGACGTGGTCGGCGCCATCAAGACCGAGTTCGCCTCGGGCAGCAAGGCCGCGCGCGAGACCATCGCCCACTTCGAGAAGGGCCTGTCGAACTGGAAGCCGGCCGAGGGCCAGCCCGTCGCGGGCCGCGGGGCCAGCGGCGACTACGCCAAGATGATCCAGGACTTCGAAGGGGTCATGCGCGCCCGCAGCAAGGACATGACCCCCGCCGAGCAGAAGGCCCTGCAGGAGGCCCTCGGCGATATGAAGACCGCTCCGTGGGCCGTCCGCGACAAGGGCGGCAACCCGCTCCCCGGCTGGCGCCCCGAGCAGTTCGAATCCTTCGCGACAGCGCTGGCCATGATGATGAAGCAGGGCAAGGGCGGAGAGCCCATCCGCCTCTTCCAGATGAAACGAGGTGATGAGACTGCTTTCGACGATTCTTGCGGCAACCCTCAGACCGCGAAACCCAGCTTTGCTTTGCAGACCCTGGTCGATGTTCAGGGTCATTTAGCCGCGACTTTCTGTGCCTGCTCTGCCTCGATCAGTTTGGCCAGATTGCGGCGGAAGCGCATCGGGCCGACGTCGATCTTGAGATCAAGGTTCGGCGTGCGCTTTTCGGCCATGCCCTTGTGAACCGCAGTCAGAACGGCGCGATCCTCATCAAAGGCACCGCGCACCGACGTGGCGAATTCGGCCGAGATTTTCGCATCATCCGGCGCGAAATTGCGCATCTGGAACCAGTAGTATTTGGTCGAGTTCT
>CAZTZW010000083.1:0-8750 GCA_964618085.1 uncultured Elusimicrobia bacterium | reverse complement strand
CTGGATACGTTCAGCGAGTTCTGGATCGAAACGACGCCGCCGGTGGACGCAAAGACCACGAATCCCGAGATAAGCCCTTTTTGCGTGATTTGGTTCAGACTGAACGACCCGCTCGACCGCGCCGGGATATTGACCGTGAAAGACGACTGAGACGTCATGGCGATCGTCCCCGTGACGTTGTTGCTCCCGGAGGTGGTCATGTCGCCGCTCCCACCCCCACCACCGCCCACTGCCGCGGTCGTGCTGATCGAGCCGTCGGCGAAGCGGATGAAGCCACCAGTCGTTAGGTCGACGGGCCCTCCGTTTGCAATCGTGATACCACTGGAGAGTTGAAGGGCGTAAGTAGCGCTGCCTGGAGTGGCCGTGAAAGTAGATTTGCTCGTGCCGGAACCAAACTGGGCGTTGCCTTCGACATCCAGGTTAGTGGCCGGATTAGCGGTTCCTGCACCCACTTTGCCGCTCACGATGAGGCCGTCGGTTGGACCTGCCGTACCCGGGAAACTTCCAAAAGCGGCATTGCCCAGCACCTCGAATTGGTTCATGCTGGCGTACCCACCACCGACTCGCGTGTAGCCCCCCGAACCCATCACACTGAATCTAACGGTCCCCAGACTCGTTGAGGACCAGTTCTGTGAGACGACAAAGTTCCCGCCGCCATCCGCGCCGACGCCGAGGAACGAGGTTCCATGATCAAAAAGGATGCCGATGGGATAAAAACCGGCTGATCTGATGTGAATCGGCACTTCTCCGTCAAAGCGTGTATGCATGTCGAGCAGATATGAGGGGGCGGCTAGATTCAACCCGACGTTTCCACCCGTCACAATCAAGGTGGTTCCTGCCACGGAGAAATTGCCGCCTTGTACTGTCAGGGTGGACTGTATCACCACATTGTTCGTCGGCGTGGAAAGCTTCACGACGGCGCCGCTGGTTTCCCACTCGCTCGCGAAAGCCGCAGTCGTCGATCCGGTTAGGAGTCCCACGACCATGATGTGATTTCTCATATGTAATATTTAAAATTATAATTCATTTTAGCTGTATGGGGAACAGCGATTGCTTGGTCGGAGATGTTCCGGCTCTGATATGATGAGATGGTGAACGAGATGTCGAACCCGAAGTCACCGGCTGCCGCCTCTGATTGGGATTGGAGGGGATCGCGGTTCTGGGGGCAGGGGATCCTCTTGGCTTGGTGGATCGGTCTCGGCTTCTATTATTACCGCCAACCGGAGCAAAGCTTCCGCTGGGAATTGGCTTTTCAAATCCTCCCCAACCCGTTCTCCCTGACTGCGCAGGCTGTTTTCCGCTTGGCAAAGGCATTGGTCGCCCTCGGGGGACTGGTCTTCATGGGGCTGAGCCTCGGGGGCTGGTGCCTCGCCAAGCTCAAGCTGCGTATCGCCGCTCCGTGGGAATCGTTCGGATTCCGGCTGGGTCTGGGGTGGGGTGTCATCGGTTGTTTGATGGCCGTGCTGGCCCTGTTGAAGTTGTGGTACGTCGGACCGGTGATGGCTCTTATGGCGGTGCTCTCGCTATCGGCGGCCCTCACGACCCCTAAGGAGGCCGATAGCTCGGTTCAGAGCGTGACCGCGTCGTGGGGCGTTCTCGACATCTGGTTAGGCATCCTGCTCGCTCTTTTCGCGGCGTTCAATCTACTGGGCACCTTGATGCCCGAGATCTTCTACGACGCTCTCACCTATCATCTCGCTCTGCCGGACCTCTATTGGCGCAAGCACGGATTTTTCCCCACGCCCGACAACGTGTTCTCGGGCGTGCCGTTCCTCATCCAGATGCTCTTCGGACTCGCTCTTCCCCTGGGTGGAGAGCAGTTGGCGCACGTGCTTCACTGGTTCCTGGGATTGGCGGGCGCGCTCATGGCTTACGCGGCCGGTCAGCGGTTCGTCGGACGCCGGGCGGGGCTTCTCGCGGCCCTCTTTTACTATTCGAATCCGCTCGTCGGGGTGATGTCATGGAAGAGCGGCGTGGATCTGGGGACCGCCTTCTTCCAGTTCCTTTCAGTCTATGCCTTGGGATTCGCTTCAGTCGAGCGAGAATCGCGAAGGAGCTGGCTCATCGTTTCTGGGGCTTTCTGCGGCTTCGCCATGGGCACCAAATATCAAGCATGGCCGCTGGCAGGAGCGCTGGTCGCGGCCCACTTGTGGGGCGCGGGAAACGGCGTCTGGCGACAGTCGCAGGCGACGCTGAGGTCCATCGTTCCGTTCTGCCTCGCGCTGTCGGTGACGCTGGCGATATGGCCGCTTCGCAATCTGGTGCTGTACGGGAATCCTCTTTTCCCCTTTTTCCAAGAGAGCGTCGCTTCTTGGGGCTCTCGCATCGATTGGCGCGCATTACTTCGGGATGGTGGCCGGGACACGGTCGCCATGCTGACGACTTGGACGGGGTTCAAATCCCTCCTTTTGAGTCCGTGGCAGCTCTCCACTCAGCAGAACGATACGACCATCTTCGGTCCGATTTTTCTGCTCGGGTTCCCGCTCCTGCTGCTCACGCGCTTCCATGAGAAAGCCGAACGAGTCCTTCTCGTGACTGCGCTGACCCTTTGGGGAGTCTGGAGTCTCACGACTTATTTGCCGCGCTATTTTCTCCCCACGTTCCTCCTCGCCGCGGTCCTGTTCGCCACGTCCCTGGAGCGGGGCTTCTCCTCCGCGGCGAAGCGGGTCGCGTATCTCCTCGTGCTGGTCGTTCTCGTCACCAACTTCTTCTGGACCGCGACGTGGCTATACGTTTATGAGGCGAATGCCGTCGTGGTGGGGCAGACTACGAAAGAAGACTATTTAAAACGCCCGCATCCCTCCTACGGAGCGCCTTACTTCGCTTGTGCCGAGTACATCAATCAGCACACCCCGCTCGATTCCCGCATCCTCATCGTCGCGGATGAGCGCGGATACTACTTGAAACGCGACTATGAGACGGCGACGGTGTTCGGGGAGCACGTTCTTAATCGGTATCTACGCAAGAGCGCTACGCCGGCTGCCCTGCGAGACATGCTCGTCGCTGACGGGTTCACGCATGTCTTGATCAACGCGGGCAAGATGCGCGAGATGGGCGCGGCGCACTGGTTCGACGTCACCGCTGCCGAGTCAGCGGTCTACGCTGCTTTCACTCAAACATACCTGAAGCAGGCGTTCGAGAGTCATCTGCCGCCGGCGACCGCTACTTCGGCGCCCACGTGGTGCGCCGTCCACGAAATCATCCGCTAAGAATCGAGTTAGCGGATGCCCTGATTAGTCTGGGCCGCTACTGCGCTTTGTACAGGTCGTAGAAGTACGACCCGTAGGGCATGTCGGGGAAGGTCGGCTTGAACTGGAAGCCCTTCACCCAGGTGCGCTGGGTGCGGTAGCGGACGCCTTCGGCGATGTGGACGTGGGGCACGTCCTCGTCGAGGATGGCCTGGAGCTTCAGGTAGAGCTGGGCGCGCTTGGCCTCGTCCAGGGTCGAGACGGCCTCGTCGATGAGAGCGTCGACCTTCGGGTTCGAGTAGCCCTGCTTCTGCGGGAAGTAGCCGGCCGAGTGGGCGAGCGGGAAGGCGAAGTTGTGGGCGTCGGGGTAGTCGGCCTGCCAGGCGCCGAGGAAGATGGGGATCTTCCGGCCCTGGGTCTGCTCGAGGTAGGTCGACCACTGCACGCCGCGCACGTCGACCTTGAACTTGGGGTTGATGGCCTCGACGTTGCGCTTGATCATCTGGCAGACGGTCTGCGCGGGCGCGGAGCCCGAGTTGAAGACGGCGGAGACCTTGAAGCCCTTCTCCCAGAGCTGGCCCCCCCACGCCTTCTTGAAGTGCTCCTCGGCCTTCTTGGGGTCGAGCTTGAACTTGGGCGCGCCGCCCTTGTGGCCGACGAGGCCGGGCGGGATGACGCCGGTGGACTGGCGGCCCTTGTTGCGGATGATGTCCTTGATGTAGGCGTCGAAGTCGATGGAGTGCGCGAAGGCGATGCGGACGTCCTTGTCGTTGAAGAAGTCGGCGGGGACGCCCTCGCCGTCGAGCTTGCCGGAGCCGATGTTGGGGTTGGCCACGGGGTTCATCTTGAGCGTGAAGAGGAGCATGGCCGAGCGCTCCAGGTTCTGCAGGCCGTCGATGACCTCGACGCCGTCGAGGTTCTGGAGCTGCGGGAAGTACATCTGGGGGCCGTACACGGAGTCGGCGTCGCCGGCCTGGATCATGAGCTTGCGGGTGGCGAACTCGTCGATGACCTTGACGACGACGGTCTTGAGTTTGGCCGGGCCGCGCCAGTAGCCGTCGTGGCGGACGAGGATGGTCTGCTTCAGGTTGCGGTCGAAGCGCTCCAGCTTGAAGGGGCCGGTGCCGTTGGCCTTGTCGTTGGGGATGATGGAGTCGCGCTTGGGGTCGTTGTACTTCTGCCAGGTCGCGGCCGTGCCGTCCCACTGGCCGTTGGCGGCGGACCACTTCTGGGACTGGATGGCGCCGAAGCCGGTGAGCACGGTCATGAAGGGCGCGAAGGACTTCTTGAGTTTGATGACGACGGCGTCCTTGTCGACGGTGACGGCGGCGGCGGCCTTGTCATAGGCGGAGGCGTCGAGCTTGCCCCCCTCGCGCGTCGAGTTCAGGCCGAGGATGGGCTCCAGCAGCAGAGAGGACGGGCCGCCGTTGCGGTCGAGCAGCATGAAGCGCAGCAGGGAGTAGCGCACGTCCTCCGGGGTGAGGACGCTGCCGTCGTGGAACTTCACGTTCTTGCGGATGGGGAAGCGGTAGGTCAGGCCGTCGGCGGAGATGAGGCCGTTGGCCTTGGTCGGCACCGTCGTCGCCAGCTGGGGCTGCAGGTCCTTGATGCCCGTGCCCGACCCCTTGAAGGTGAGCAGGTACTCGTACATGTTGGAGATGAGGTTGTGGCTGGCGGTGTCGTAGGACCAGGCCGGGTCGAAGCTGTCGGGGTCGCCGATGGTCACGTGCGTGAACGTGTCGGCGCTCTTCATCACCGCCGCGGCGGGCGCGGCGGACGGGACGAGGAGCGAGAGGGCGAGCGCGAGAGAAAGGGTTTTCATGGTAGTTTCGAGACCTCGTAGAGACTCCCGTAGGGAGTGATGGGGTTGTAGACGAATCCTAGCACTTTGCTTCGGCGCACCACGGCGTGCCAGGCGTCGGCCGTGAAGATGGCGGGGACGTCGACGGAGGACATGAGCTGGAGCTCGTAGTACTGGGCCTTGCGCTTCGTCAGGTCCTGCTCGGCCGCGGCCCGGTCGACGAGCGCGTCCACGCGCGGGTTCGAGTAGGAGAGGTTGGCGGCGAAGTAGCCGCGCGAGTGCAGGAAGGGCTCGACCGCGTTGTGCGGGTCGGGGTAGTCGAGCACCCAGCGGTAGATGAAGGCGGGCAGGCGCTTGGCGCGGAACTCGTCGAGCATCTGAGACTGCGGCACCGGGCGGCAGTCGATGGAGAACAGCGGGCTGATGGACTCGACGCGGTCCTTGAGGACGCGGCAGGCCAGGCGCCAGTCGCCGCGGCTCTCGGTGAAGGCGATGGGCAGGCGGAAGCCCTTGACCCACACCGCGCCGCCCGCCGCGCGCATGAAGGCCGCCTTGGCGGTCTCGGTGGAGGCGAAAGGCTGGGGCATGCGGTCGTGCCGGGCCCAGACGCCGACGGGCACGGGGCCGATGGCGCGCTGCGCTTGGCCCTGGTAGCCCTCCGCGATGAAGCGGTCGTAGTCGAACGCGAGGTTCAGTCCGCGGCGCACGTCGACGTCGGCCAGGAAATCGGGCGGGATGCCGCGCCCGTCGAGCTTGCCGGAGCCCAGCCAGGGGTTGTCCTTGGGATCGACCTTCTGGTTGAGGAGGAACACCGCGTTCTCCTCGAACAAAGGCAGGCCGTCCTGGATGGTGATGCCGGGCGCGCCCGCGAACTGCGGAAGGTAGCGCCGCTCGACGGGGGCGATGTCGACCTCGCCCTTCTCCAGCATGCGGCGGCGGATGCGGCCGTCGGGCGTGACCGAGATGACGACGTGCGTGAGCTTGGCCGGGGAGCGCCAGTAGGCGTCGTTGCGCTCGAGCGCCACGCCCTGGGCGCGGTCCCACTTGAGCAGCTTGAAGGGGCCGGTGCCGTTGGCGCGCGCGTAGAGGGACGACGCCTCCTTGGCCGGGTCGCGCACGGCGGGCCAGCTGTCCCCCCCGCCGTTCCAGCCCCCGGCGGCGCCGACGGTGGCGCGCGAGACGATGGGCGCGAAGTTGGCGAGCAAGGACATCAAGGGCGCGAAGGGACGCTGCAGGCGCAGGACGAGAGCGCCGCCCTCGATGCGCACCGCCTTGTCGGCGAGCTCCCACACGGCCTGCGGCGGCAGGTCCTTGGTCGAGCGCAGGCCGAGCAGGGGCTCCAGCAGCAGGCTCGAGGGCCCGCCCTCGCGGTCGAGGAGCATGAAGCGCAGGATGGAGTAGCGGACGTCGTCGGGCGTCAGGTCCTTGCCGTCGTGGAACTTCACGCCGCGGCGCAGCGGGAAGGCGTAGGTCAGGCCGTCGGCGGAGATGAAGCCGTTCTCGCGGGTGGGCACGACCGAGGCCAGGCGCGGCTCGTAGGCGTCGGTGGCCGCGCCCGCGAAATCGATCAACGTTTCGTAGACCTGGTCGGTGACGAACAGCGACGCCGCGTCGTAGGCCCAATGCGGGTCGAGGCTGTCGATGTCGGCGGCCAGCGCGTAGCGCAGGACGCTGGGGTCCTCGGCGGCATGGGCGGGCGCGGGCAGGAACGGGACGGCGAGCAGGAGAAGGCTATGGAGCATCGATGACGTCCCCTTTCACCGGAGAATAGGGCGCCTTCTTCCCCTCGAGGCCGGAGAAGAAGACCTTGATGCCCGTGCCGTCCTGGATCACCGGCGTGTTCTGGAGGTGGTAGTGGAGGTGCGGCTCGGAGGAGTTGCCGGAGTTCCCGCACTGGCCCAGGACCTGGCCGCTCTTCACCGCGTCCCCCGCCTTGACCCGCACGCTCCCCTGCTTGAGGTGCGCGAGCACGGAGTACTCGAGGTCGCGGTGCTTGACGACGACGTAGTTGCCGAGGGCGGAGTACTGGTTCATCGAGCCGGGGACGTTGTCGCGCACGCCGTCGACGGCGTCGGTCACGACGCCGTCCGCCGGCGCGAGGAGTTCCCGGCCGAAGGCGTAGTAGTCCTCGTTGGCGAGACCTTCGCCGCGCCGCGTCTTGCCGTCGGGCCCGGCGCCTAGGAAGTCGAACGCGCCGGCCTGGTTGGGATGGCCGAGGTGGGCGTTCTGTTCGCGCGTGTCGCCGCCCCAGAACGTGAGCCAGGCGCCGTGGAACGGCGCGCGCAGCGTCGTGAGATGCTTCTCCGGAACGGGCAGAGGCGGCGCGTGCGGCTGGAAGAACAGCCCGGTGACGCGGTCCTGTCCGTCGAGGACGAGCTTGACGTCCAGGACGCCGCGCTCGAAGCGCGCGGGGACCAACGCGTACAGCGGTGGGACCAGCCGCGCCGGGCCGAGGGACTTGAGAGCCCCGTTCTTCTCGCGCAGGTTCTCGAAGAGCCCCTTGCGCTTGTCCAGGGGGAACGCTTTAGCCATGTTCGCGTCGAAAAGGCCGTCGAACTCGGCGTAGCGCCCGGCGTCGGCCAGTTCGAACAGGCGGCGCGCGGCTGTCTCGTAGCGCGAGAGAGCCCTCTCCGCGGAGGAAGCCGAGCCCGCCAGAAGGAGCAACGCCGTCGCCATCGCTCTACGCACGCTTCTTCTTCGGGACGTCGGCGAGCCATTTCTCGGCGCCGACCAGCATCAGCAGGACCGAGATGACGCCGAAGGCGGCGACCGAGGTCAGGTCGCTCTTGGCGAGCGCGGCGAAGCGCTCGCTCATGTCCATCGACGCGGACAGCGAGGGACTCAGGCTGAGCATCGCGATGAGGATGCCCGCGATGGCGCCGCCGGCGATGTAGCCGGAGGAGAACAGCACGCCGGGGCTCATGTCCCCCTCGGCCTCGCCCTTGCCGGTGGCGCGGTCGGCGACCCAGCGCAGGAGGCCGCCGATGAAGATGGGCGTGGAGGACGAGAGCGGCAGGTACACGCCGACGGCGAAGGGCAAAGACGGCACCGCGCACAGCTCGAGCACGAGGGCGATGCCCACGCCGAGCAGGACCAGGCCCCAGGGGAGCTTGTTGGTCAGGATGCCGTCGATGATGAGCGACATCAGGCGCGCCTTGGGCGCGTTGTACTTGAGGGCGTGGGTGCCGTCGAGTCGGACGGTCTCGACCCCGTTGATGCCCGGGTCGGCCAGGTACTTGATCTTCCCGGACTGCGGGTCCACGAGGTACTTGCCCTGCGGGAGGCCGGCCACCTCGCCCTCGGCGACGTGCCATACCTTATAAGAGGCGGGGTCCACGGCGGCGTCCGGGCCCTTGAGCGGCTCGGTCTGGACGAGGTCGGCCACCGGCGCGACGACGGCGGGGTAGTCGCGCTTGGCGTAGACCGTGCTCGCGTCGTTGAGAAGCAGCAGGGTCAGGCCGATGACGAGCGCGGAGCTCAGCGCGCCGACGAGCAGACCGAGCTGCTGGTAGCGCGGGGTCGCGCCGACCAGGAAGCCGGTCTTCAGGTCCTGGGAGGTCGTGCCGCCGTTGGAGGCGGCGATGCAGACGATGGCCGCGATGGACAAGGCCGTCAGCCGCGCGCTCTTGCCGACCCAGTTCCCGCTCGGGTCGAGCTTGTGCATGACGACGAAGATGAGGCAGGTCAGCAGCAAGGTGGCCACGGTCATGCCCGAGATGGGGTTGGAGGAGGAGCCGATCTCTCCGGTCAGGCGCGAGGAG
>CAZTZW010000082.1:0-8755 GCA_964618085.1 uncultured Elusimicrobia bacterium | reverse complement strand
GGCCGGCATCGACGTCGCCGCCGACCCCGTCGCGGCCAAGCTCGCCATGGGGCTGGTGCCCGACGAGCCCTTCGTCTACCCGAAGCTCACCGGCGCCGAGTACCTGCGCTTCGTGGGCGAGCTCTACCGCGTGCCGCTCGAGGACATGCGCAGGCGCGTCCCGGAGCTGCTCGACATGTTCGAGCTGACGAAGTGGGGGGGCGAGCTCGTGGAGAGCTACTCCCACGGCATGCGCCAGAAGCTGGTGCTGGCGGGCATCCTCCTCCACGACCCCAAAGTGCTCGTCCTCGACGAGCCCATGGTGGGCCTGGACCCCAAGAGCGGCCGGCTGGTGAAGGACATCTTCGCGCGTCTCGCGCAGCGCGGCACGGCCATCTTCATGTGCACGCACGTGCTCGAGATCGCCGAGAAGCTCTGCCGCCGCGTCGGGGTCATGTCGGAGGGGCGGATGATCGCCTGCGGCACGCTCGACGAGCTGCGGGCCCAGGGCGGCAAGGGCGGCCAGGACTTGGAGTCCATCTTCCTCTCCCTGACCGGCGGCGCCGAGTACGCGGCCCTCCTGAAGAACCTCTGACGCCATGAGCTTCGCGGCGCTCCTCGGGCGGCGCCGTCTCTCCGCGGTCAACACGCTGACCCATTTCACCGCCTACGAGTGGACGCGCAACGTCTCCTTCGGCCTGGCAGGACTGTCGCTCCTCTTCGGCCTGCACGTGGGGTTCTACAAGCTCCTCGCCTACCTCTCCACGGTCGAGCTCATCGGGCGGCTCATCACCTGGAAGCTCACGGCGATGCTCATGCTCATGACCTTCTCCATGATCACGGTGTCGAGCCTGCTCACCGCGATGAGCACCTTGTTCTACTCCTACGACTTGAAGTTCCTGATGAAGGCCCCGGTGAGCCTGCGCGCCGTCTTCCTCGACAAGTCGCTGGAGTCCGCCTTCTTCGCCTCCTGGACCATCGGCCTGGTGCTCGTGCCTTTCGCGCTGGCCCTGCTGCGCGTCGAGAAGCTGGGGTGGGGCTTCCTCGCCGCCTTCGCGGCGGCCCTGCCGCCCTTCCTCCTGCTGTCGGCCTCCTTCGGCATCGCCTTCACCTTGCTCCTGCTGAGGCTGTTCCCGTCCTCGCGCACGCGCGACGTGGTCTGGGTGCTCTCCAGCCTCTCGCTGACGGTGACCTACGGCCTGGTGCGCTTCGCCCAGCCCGAGCGGCTCATCCGCCCCGACGCGCTGAAGGTCGTCGCCGAGTACCTGAACTTCCTGCAGGCGCCGACCGCGCCCTACCTGCCCTCGTGGTGGTTCTCCGAGGGCCTGCGTCTGGCCGCGGAGGGGGACTGGAGCGGCTGGGGCCTGCGCGCCGCGGGGCTGTGGGGGGCGGCGGCGCTGGTGTACGCCGCCCTCGTCTGGTTCGCGGGGCGCGTCTACTTCGAAGGCTACAGCGGGGCGCAGGAGGGCGCGCTGCGCAAGCGCGTCCACGCCTTCGCGCCGTTGTTGGAGGAGCGCGTGCTCGGCGTCGGCCCGCTGGCGGGCCTCTCGTGGAAGGAGCGCGTGGTCTTCTCGCGGGACGTGAAGCACTGGTCGCAGATGGTGCTCATCGCGGGCCTGGTCTTCGTGTACCTGTTCAGCATCCAGCGCCTGCCGCTCGATTCGGGCGACCTGCGCAGCCTCATCTCCTTCCTCAACATCGGCACGGCGGGCTTCGTGCTCTCCGCGCTCGGCCTGCGCTTCACCTTCCCGGCCGTGAGCCTGGAGGGGCGCTCGTGGTGGGTGCTGCGCTCGGCCCCCGTCACCGTCGGGCAGGTGATGCGCCAGAAGTTCCTGTTCACCTCGATGCCGACCTTGGCCGTGGCCCTCACGCTCGGGGTGATGACCAACCGCATCCTCTCCGCCGACGCGTTCACCTCGGCGCTCTCGCTGGGCGCTCTGGCGCTCGTCGCCTTGGCCATCTCCGCGATGGGCGTGGGCCTGGGCGCGCTGTTCCCGCGGTTCACCGTGGAGAACGTCCACCAGATCGAGTCCTCGGTGGGCGGGTTCGTCTACATGGCGGCCTGCCTCTCGTACGTGGCGCTGACGCTCTCCATACTGGCCTGGCCCATGCGCATGCATTTCTCCGAGCGCGCCGGCACCGGCGTCTGGGACTGGCGCGTCGCGGCGTTCGCGGGAGCCGCCCTGCTCGCGCTCAACCTCGCCGCCTTCCTGGTGCCTTGGCGCCTGGGCGAGAGGGCGCTGGAGGCGCATGAGGAGTAGCCTGACCCTGGCCGTTCTGCTCGCCTCTCCCGCCGCGGCGCAGCCGACGCGGCCGCGCGTGGCGGTCGTCATCGACGATTTCGGCTTCGACTCCAAGCGCAGCCCGCCCGACGCGGCGTGGACGGCCCTGCCCGGCCCGCTCTCCTACGCCGTGATGCCCGCCTCTCCGCGCACCAAGGAGGCCGCCGCGGCCGTGCGCGCGGCGGGCCGGGAACTGCTCATCCACTTCCCCTTCGACCCGTTCCAGTCGCTGTCGCTGCCCGACGACCGCGTGGACCCGGAGGACCTGCGCAAGGTGACGGCCCTGCTCGAGCGGGCCTTCCGGGAGATGCCGGACGCGACGGGCCTCAACAACCACATCTCCGCCCGCTCCACGCGCAACCGGCCCCTGATGCGAGAGTTCATGAAGCTCATCAAGGGGCGCGTGGCATTCTTCCTCGACTCGCGCACCACGACCAAGACCGTGGCCTACGAGGAGGCGCGCGCCGCGGGCATCCCCGCGGCCATCGAGTACACCTTCCTCGATACCGACAAACCCGGCGACAAGGCCTTCTGCGTCGCGATGCTGGCTCGGGCCGTCGCCCGGGCCCGCAAGAGCGGGGAGGCGGTGGCCATCGGCCATCACTACTGGCCGCAGACGCTGGAGTGCCTCCGCGAGGAGATGCCGCGCCACGAGGCCGCGGGCGTCGAGTTCGTGCCGGTGTCGCGCCTGGCGCGCTGAGAGCGCCTGACGGTCAGGCGCTCTACGGCTTCACGCGCCGCAGCTCGCCCTCGAGCGCCTGTAGGGGCGCGCCGGGCACGGACCACTGCGCCGTGAAGCGCAGGACATCCTTGGCGGGAAGGCTCCAGCGCACGCGGTGCGCCGCGCCATTGGGGAAGGAGAGGTCGGCGCGAGGCGAGGTCTTCTTCTCGCCGGCGGGTTCCAGGGAGAACTTCGCCGTCCCGGACAAGGACGCGCCGGGCAGGAGGCCGGCGGTCACGACCGCGGCGTAGGCGCCCTTGTCCTTGGCGGGCGTCAGCGAGAGCTCGGCGCCGCCCGTCGAGCGCAGCTGCTGTTCCTTCCAGCGCAAGGCCAGGTCGGCTTTGCCGCGCCAGTTCACGGCCACCTCGACGGTGGAGGCGTAGCGGCCGACGCCGCGGATGAGCACGCCCTCCCACGTCCCGGCGAGGGCCTTGAGGTCGGGCTTGGCCGCCTCGGAGACGGCGGCCTCCGGGAGCGGGAGCGCGGCCGCCGGCCCCGAGGAGCACTCCACCGGCGCGAACGGGTCGCCGGTCAGCGACGGCGTCTGCCCGGCCTTGAGGCACTGCGGCGCGGGCGCCGCGGCGACGCAGGCGAGGGCGGCGGTCAGGAGGGCGTATCTCATGTCGATAGATCGAGTGCCGGCGGTGGGAGTCGAACCCACACGACCCAGGGGGTCGGCAGATTTTGAGTCTGCTGCGTCTGCCAGTTCCGCCACGCCGGCGCGAGGACTATCCTACCACTTTCGGGTCAGCCCTTCTTCCGGGCGGGAGGCAACGACTGCAAGTCCTTGCGGCGGGGGCGGGGGAACTCGTAGCGGTGCAGGGAGTCCTGGGAGCAGTCGCAGGCCGGCTCGGACGGACAGGGCCGGCCGCCGACCGAGGCCGGAGCCATGACCATCGAGGCGGGGTCGTGGGCGTCGAGCGCCGTGATGCGGTCCTCGTCCTCGGGCACCGTCCGGCCGTCCGGTTGGAGGCGCATCGCCACGCCGGGCGCGAGACCGGACACGGCTTGGGGCATGGCCTCGGCGTCGCGGCCGTGCTCCACCGCGACCTCCGAGACCTTGGCGGCGACGTCGCGGCCCTCCGTGTACTCGCCGCGGGCGAGGAAGCCGCTGGCGAAGCCCGCGACGACGGCCAACGCTCCGTAGAGGGGGAGCCGCACGCTAGAACCTCTCCGGCTGCTCGCGCCGGGCCTTCTTTAGCTTCTCCTCGGCGCAGTCGCAGGGCTTGGCAGGGAGGCAGCGCGCCGAGGACGCGGAGGGACCCATCACCAACGCCGCGGGGTCGCGCACGTTGAGCGGGGTGATGACCTTGTCCTTGCCGCCGTAGAGGGCCGCGCGCTCCACGTCCGCCTTCTTGGCCTCGTCGATCTGCTGGGCCGTGGGCGCGGTGACTTCGGGCGCGTCCAGGGGCGAGGCGACCGCGGAATGGACGCCCCAGCCCGCGCCGAAGGCCAGCGCCGCCGCCAGGAGTAGCTTCAAGGCGTCCATGACGCCAGTATGCGCGCGGGGCCCCGTCCCGTCAAGAATAAACACGGTAAAAATGAGAGAATCGCCGCCATGTCCGTCCTGGCCGACGACCTCGCCGCGCTCTCGCTGACGGCCTCGGCGGGTTTCTGGGCCTGCCTGGCGGCCAGCGCGAGACATTTCCGTGACGCGGCCCCAGGGCCCGCGGACCTGCCCATGACCCTCATCAAGCCGGTGCGGGGCTTGGACGACGCCATGGAGGCGAGCTTCCGCTCCATCATCGCCGCCGACGCCGGCAAGGTCCTCCAGATCGTCGTGGCGCTGGAGGACGCGGGCGACCCGGCCTATCCCGTCGCCCGGGCGTTCGCCGCCGCGCATCCGGACCGCGACATCACGGTGCTCCTGACCGGTCCCGCCGGCGGGCGCATGGGCAAGGCCCACAACATGCTCGCGGCCTACGCGACCGCCAAGCATCCCCGGGTCATCTTCTCGGACGCCGACACCTGCATCACCCCCGCTTTGCTCGCCGACACCGCGCGCGCCTTCCGCGACGGCGCCGACGCCGCCTTCGGGCTGCCCTACCACGTCGACGCGCCGGGCCTGGGCGGATGGTGGTTCATGATCGCCTTCAACCACGCTTACTGCATCCCGGCCGCCCTGGCTTATGAGACCGGGCAGTTCCGCTCCTTCGCCGGGGCGTGGATGGCCTACACGAAGGACGCGGTCGAGCGGGCCGGGGGGCTGGAGCGCTTCACCCACGCCATCGCCGACGACTACGCCTTGGGCATGGCCGTCCGCAAGTCCGGCGCCCGTCTGGAGCTCCTGCGCGAGCCCGTCTTCGTGTCCGAGACGGGCACGGCGCCCCTCGAGGCGTTCCGCCACATCGCCAAGTGGGCGTCCATCATCTGCTGGAGCTTCCCGCCGGCCTGGGCTCTGGCGCCGCTGGTCAACCCGGTCCTGCTCGCGCTGGCCGCGCTCGCCGCGGGCGCGGGCCCGCTGCCGCTCGCCGTCGCGCTGGCCACGCGGGTGCTCGTCGGACTGTTCCAGGACCGCCTGGTGGGACGCATCCGCCGCCCCGCGTGGACGTACCTGGTCCTGCTCGGGGCCGACGTCGGGGCCATGGTCTTCTGGCCGCTGGGGCTGCGGCGCGTCATCGAGTGGCGGGGACGGCGCTACCGCCTCAGCCTGGGCGGCGCCTGCGAGGTCCTGCCTTCCCGCGGGACCCCGGCCCCGACGTCTTGACGGCGCGCCTCGGGCGGGTTATCCTCCGGGTCGGATGAAGCCAAAGACCATCCTGGTCATCGACGACGACGTCACCTTGGTCGTCCCGCTCAAGGACGGCTTGGAGTCGGCGGGGTACAAGGTGGCGGCCGCCTTCGACGGGGTGCAGGGCCTGCTGCTCGCCCACCAGGTCCACCCCGACCTCATCATCCTCGACTACTACATGCCCGGCGGGACCGGCGGCTCGGTGTACGAGAAGCTGCGCATGCGCCCCGACACGAAGGACATCCCGGTGGTCTTCTCCACGGGGGTGACCGTCGAGGAGCTCAAGAGCAGCATCAAGCCGGGCCCCAAGACCTTCTTTCTCCGCAAGCCCGTGGGCTTTTCCGGAGTACTCAACGTGGTCAACCAGGTGCTGGGGGAGAACAAGAAGGCCGTGGCGGGCGTCGCGTATCCGTCGGCGGCCGCGGCGGCGCCGCCCGCTCCCGCCCCGGCTCCCAAGCCCGCCGAGCCGCCCAAGGCGGCGCCCGCGCCGAAGGCGAAGCCGGCCAAGGGGCGGGCGAAGTACCATGAGTTCGACGTCCGCGTCACCTACGCGGACACCGACAAGGCCGGCATCATCTACTACGCGAACTACTACCGCTACCTCGAACAGGGCCGCACCGAGCTGCTGCGCTCGCTGGGCGTGCGCTACCGCGACCTCGAAGTGCAGCGCAAGCTCTTCCTGCCCGCCGTGGAGTCCGGCTGCAAGTACCTCGCGCCCAGCCGTTACGACGACCTGCTCACCGTACGCACCTGGATCGCCGAGCTCGGCCGCGCCAGCGTGACCTTCTGCTGCGAGATCGTGGACAAGGAGCTCGGCGGCCAGGTCGCGGCCGAGGTGTTCTCCCGCCACGCCATCGTCACCGACCTCTGGCGCCCCGCCCGCGTGCCCGCCGACCTCAGGGCCCTGCTGGCGCCCTACGTCGCCTCCTAACAGAAGGGACAGGCACTTTCGTTAGGGTCCTTCGTTATTCCCATTTTAAGGGGGTACCCCTAACGAAAGTGCCTGTCCCTTCTGTTAGGGTGTCAGGTGAAGGGGACGCCGACGCCGCCGGCGCCTTCGGGGGCCGACAGGCGGGATTCGGTGGCGTACCACTGCCAGGTCACCTTGACGAGGGCCTTGAAGATGCAGGCCGCGGGGATGGCGAAGACCAAGCCGAGGAAGCCGAACATCTCGCCGCCGAGGACCAGCGCCAGCAGGAAGACCATCGGGTGCAGGTGCACGGAGTGCTTGGCGATGACGGGCTGGAGGAAGATCTCGTCGGCCAGGCGGATGCCGACGAAGAGCAGGGCGACCTTAGCCACGGCGGCGAAGGTGCCGAACTGGTAGAAGGCCATGGCTCCGCCCACCAGGATGCCCACGACGGCGCCCAGGTAGGGCACGAAGCTCGACGCGCCCGAGAGGATGGAGATGGCCAAGGCGTTGTCCACGCCGAGCAGGAGCAGGCCGACGTAGGAGCTCACCGCGATGGCGACGGCCACGATGATGATGCCGCGCAGGTAGTTGCCCAGGGCCGTGTCGATCTCGGAGAGCAGGTGGATGGTCTGCTCCACGTAGCGGCTCGGGGTGGCCTGGATGAGGCCTTCGACGCCGTCGGGACCGTCCAAGAGGAAGAAGAAGCCGATGAAGGGGACGAGCATGACGTGGGCCAGCAAGGGCAGGAGGAGCAGCAGGTGGCCCGGGAGGGCCTGCACGTGCTCGAGCAGGCTCGTGGCGGCCGACTCCAGGGCGTGCTGCGAGACCGCGGCCGGCAGCGGCAAAGAGCGCGTCAGCACCTTCTGCTGGACGGCGACGAGCCGCTGCACCTGCTTGAAGTAGCCGGGGGCGGCGAGCTGCAGCTGCTCGGCCTGATCGACGATGAGGGGTTTCAGGCCCGCGTAGGCGCTCCACAGTCCGACGCCGACGGCCAGGTAGCCGCCCACGATGAGGTAGGACCGGCGGAAGCCGCGCGACTCGAAATAGGACACGAGCGGGTTGACCACGTAGGCGAAGGCCGCGGCGAGCACGAAGGGGGCCAGGGCGTGATGCACGCGGTAGAAGATATAGCTCGCGAGTACGGAGACGGCCAGCACGCTCAGCAGGGGGAAAGTGCGGCGGCGGCTCATGCTTTGGGCGCGATGAACTTGGCGTCGGCGGTCAGGCGGCGCAGGCGCGCGGAGAGCAGGCGCGCCAGGTGGCCCATGATCTCGACGCCGATGCGGGGCTCGGCGTGCAGGAGGGCGTCGAGCTTGGTGCGGTAGAGCAGGTGCAGGTGGGAGCGCTCGGTCGCGGTGGCCGTCGCGCTGCGCGGCAGGGACTCGAGCAGGGCCATCTCGCCGAAGAAGTCGCCGGGCTTGAGGACGTAGAGGGTCTCCTCGCCCTTGGGCCCGCGGCGGGTGAGCTCCACGCGGCCGGACTCCAGAATGAACAGCGCGCGGCCGATGTCGCCCTCGACGAAGACCTGCTCGCCCTCGCGGTAGGTGCGCGAGTGGAGCGAGGAGACCAGCGGCCCGAGGTCGCGGTCGCGGAGGTCCTTGAAGAGGTCCAGCGAGCGCAGGAACTGCTTCTTGCGGGCGAACGCGGGGTCGGAGAACCAGCGGCGGACCGACTTGAGCAGGCTCATGGGGCTAGCGGTTGAGGATGTTCAGGCCGGCGGAGAGCGCGGTCTTGACGGCGCTGAACCAGCCCGAGCGCAGGCTCTGGCCCACCTCGGAGACCTCCTGGTCCACGCGGTAGGCGGCGATCTCGACGGCCGTGGCGGCGTCCTTGATCTTGAGCATCGCCACCGCGAACACGACGATCATGACGGCGAGCTCGAGCACGATGAGCCCCAGGCACACGGCGATGAAGGTGTCCATGAGGGGCATCGTATCAAAAATTGTTAAGATTGACGTTCCAGCCATGTCTGAAACGCGTTCCGATTGGTCGTCGACCGTCCGCCTCCCCAAGACCGACTTCCCGCAGAAGGGCGACCTCGCCAAGCGGGAGCCGGAGATGCTGGCCGCGTGGGCGGGCGAGGGTCTCTACGGGAAGCTGCGCGCGCGTCAGAAGGGCCGGCCCTCCTT
>CAZTZW010000081.1:2427-8759 GCA_964618085.1 uncultured Elusimicrobia bacterium | reverse complement strand
CCCCGCCCCGTCCCGTCGCGCCCCACGAGGCCGAGGCGCTGGCGGCGCTGCAGCGCCAGGGAGTGCTCTTCCGCCACCCCATCGAGCACGACGGCTTCCAGCTGACGTTCAGCGATTTCTTCGTGGACCATGGCGGGCGCGTGTTCACCGTCGTGCGCGTGGAGCAGGGCGACAAGATGATCCACCGCGTGGTGTACCGCTCCAACTCCTCCGCCGTGTTCCGCTACCTGCCCGCCGTCGCCGACGGCTGGTACGACAAGGGCTACAAGCTGGGCGAGGCCGCGCTGGCGCTGCCGCCCAAGCTCCAGGAGCACCTCGGGAAGATGCGCACGCGCGGTCCGCCCATCGAGCCCGACGAGCTCAAAGGCCTGCTCCCCGTGGTCAGCATGGACGACTACTACGCGAAGGTGGTCGGCCACCCGGGCTACGTCGGGCGGGCGCTCAAGCAGGAGGACGACCTGATGGCCCGGGTGCCGCGCAGCCTCAGCGTCGGCCGCGACAGGAAGATGGCCGAGCCGGCCCTCGTCCAGGCGCAGCGCCCCGGCGCGCGGCCTGACTTCGGCCGCGAGATCCAGACCTACGCGTTCGAGACGCCCATCTACGGCCGGGTGCAGGCCTCGGTCTACGCCTCCAAGGACGGGAGTCTGCACTACACCTTGCTCAAGGACGTGGAGGGGCGGGTCTGGTTCGGCGACGTCAGGCTCGCGAACGCGCGCATCGGCCCGCACGCGGTCGCCGACCGCTGGGTGGAGAGCGGGGAGCTCATCACCCCGCTGTGGGAGTACTCCCAGCAGCTGCCGCGCGCCTATATGGGCCCCGTCCATCCCACCCACCACTACGTCCTGGCGTGGAGCTACATCCGGCAGTTCCCGGACGTCCGGCGCTACTACGCCGAGCGCGGCCTGCGCGTCCCCGACTGAGGGGCGAGTCGTCCGGCCGCGGCGGCGCGGTCCTTAGGCGTGCTTGATGACGCCGCGCAGCCAGGCGCCGAAGGCGGCGCCGTACTTGTTGAGGACCACGGCGGTCGCGATGAGGACCGCGCCCGCGCCGCCCAGGCCGAGGGCGAAGTCGTAGGTCTCGCCGAACTTCCAGGCCAGGTGCACCACCCAGGCGTTGAAGCCGATGTAGCCGAACACCGCGAAGGTCTTGCGGTTGAGGTACAGGCCGGTGCCGACGAGGCCGAGGTGGATCATGGCGAAGGCGAAGCGGCCGAGCTCGCCGCTGGAGGGCATCAGGGCCAGGCCGCCCGAGAAGGCGAGCAGGCCGGCCAGGTACAGCCAGAACGGGTAGTCGACCTTGGTGCGGGTCTCGATCCAGCGCGCGGCGGCCATGAGGATGCCGCCGGAGAGCGCGCTGGTCAGGCCCATCGAGCGTGTGAACTCCCACGCGAAGCGGCCGGAGTCCAGGAGGTTGACGGCGGCGTCGATGGACAGGCCCCACGCCATGAGGGCGGCGGGCATCGCCAGGAAGGCGAACTTGACGCGCTGGGCGAGGAGCACGGCCGCGGCGATGGTGGCGACGGCGGCGGCGCGGAACGCGACGATGCCCGCGTAATCGAAGCCCCGCGGATCGAACATCGCGAAGACGGAGACGACGGCGACGGGCACCATGGCCACGACGGCGGTGTAGAGCACACCGGCCGGCACGGACTGGCCGCGCTTCTGCAGCCAGACGGCGGCCCCGCCGAGCAGGCCGGCGAAGACGACGGCGGCCGCCAGCACGCCGCCCGCGCCCGCGGGCGCGAGGTTCGCGAAGAGGAACCAGCCCAGGGCGGTCATCACGAGGCCGCCGCCGGTGTAGGCTACGACGTTGGCGAGGGAGAAAGACTTCTTGGCCTCGGCCGGCGCCGCGGCGGGGGGCGGGACCTCGTCTTTGTCGACGAGCTCGGGGAACTGGGCCTCGAAGAGGAGTCGGTCGGCGCTCTTCTCGCTGCGGGCCGGGACGGCGGCGACGGCGCCGGGCTCGGGGGTGCTCCCCAGGGCCTCGGCGGTGCGCGCGACGGACGCGGTCAGGTTGCCGGAGGCGACGGCTCGAAGGTCGTAGGCGGCCTGCTTGAGCTCGACCTGGCGGGCGGCGGAGAGGTAGGGCGCGTTGATCTCGGCGAAGTCCGTGATGTCCCGGGCGAGGCGCTCGAGGGCGGAGACGCCGTCCTGCGGGTAGACGGTCTGCGAGGTCATGGCCTCGGCCTGGGCCGAGACGCCGCGCGAGGCGGCGATCATGGCGGCCATCGCGTCGCCTTTCGACTCGGCGAGGGCGGCGGCGAAGGGGGCCATGGCGGCGTCGGCGCGGCGTGAGTCGGGCCGGAGCTTGAGGAAGGCGTCGACGGCGGGCAAGGACGAGAGGGGGGAGGAGGGCGAGGTCAGCAGCGTGCGCGCCGCGGTCAGGGCTTCGGGGGTCGCCGCGGGCACGACGGGCGACACGAGCGCGGTCCCCGCGGGACGGGCTCCGGTCTTCACGATCAAGGCGTGGGCGGGGGAGAGGAGCGCGAGAGAAAGGAGGAGGTTCATGTCTTAATCCTATCACGGGCCGTCTTTCCCACCATAGGCCGAGCGGCACCGGGTCCTGGGACCGGGCCCACCCCGCCGGAAAGTGGAAATGCACCGGGCAAAAACGCTAGGATGGACGCATGGCTATCAAAATCGGCATCAACGGTTTCGGACGCATCGGCCGCCTGGTCATGCGCGCTTCCCTCAAGAACCCCGACGTCCAGGTCGTCGCGATCAACGACCTCACGGACGCGAAGATGAACGCGAACCTCTTCAAATACGACTCGACCTTCGGTCCCTACCCGGGCACCGTCGAGGCGGTCGGCAGCGACCTCAAGATCGACGGGCGCCTCATCAAGGTGTTCGCCGAGAAGGACCCGGCCAAGCTGCCCTGGGCCTCGGTCGGCGTCGACATCGTCGTCGAGTCCACCGGCCTCTTCACGGACGCCGAGAAGGCGAAGGGCCACCTGGCCGGCGGCGCTAAGAAGGTCGTCATCTCCGCGCCCGCCAAGGGCGAGGACATCACCATCTGCATGGGCATCAACGACGAGCTGTTCGACCCCGCGAAGCACACCATCATCTCCAACGCTTCGTGCACGACGAACGCCCTCGCCCCGCTCGGCAAGGTCCTCGATGAGGCCTTCGGCGTCAAGAACGGCCTCATGACGACCGTCCACGCCTACACCAACGACCAGAACCTCCTCGACCAGCGCCACGGCGACATGCGCCGCGCGCGCGCGGCCGCCGTCTCCATGATCCCGTCCTCGACCGGCGCGGCCAAGGCCATCGGCCTCGTCCTGCCCAAGCTCAAGGGCAAGCTCACCGGCACCTCGCTGCGCGTGCCCGTGCAGGACGTCTCCATCGTGGACCTGACGGTGACCCTCAACAAGAACGTCACCAAGGAAGAGGTCAACGAGGCCTTCAAGAAGGCCGCGGCCTCGGGCAAGCTCAAGGGCTTCATGCAGTACAACGAGGACCAGATCGTGTCCCGCGACGTCATGGGCAACCCGCACTCCTCGGTCTTCGACGCCACGCTCACCGACGTCATCGACGGCAACCTGGTGAAGGTGTTCGGCTGGTACGACAACGAGTGGGGCTACTCCAACCGCGTCGTCGACCTCGTCGCGCACATCGCCAAGAAGGCCGGCGTCCCGGCGTAACGGCGTGAGCGGAAAGAAAAAGAGCGCCACCGTCATCGGCGTCCCCCTGGATTTCGGCGCCTCCAAGCGGGGCGCCTCGGGGGGGCCGGCCGCCATCCGCCGGGCCAACCTCATCGAGGGCCTGGAAGCCCTCGACATCGAGGTCTCCGACGCCGGCGACCTGAGCGTGCCGAAGGCCGCCGTCGCGGCCAAGGGCAAGCTCAAGAACGGCCCGTCCATCCTCAAGGTCTGCGCCGACCTCGAGAAGCACACCTACGAGGCCGTGGCCAACGGCTCGACGCCCATCACCCTCGGCGGCGACCATTCGCTGGCCGTCGGCTCGGTCTCCGGCGTGTCGCGCGCCATGCGCGACAAGGGCCGCAAGGTCGGCCTCATCTGGGTGGACGCGCACGCGGACATGAACACGCCGGACTCCTCGCCCTCGGGCAACGTGCACGGCATGCCGCTGGCGCACCTGCTCGGCATGGGCAGCCGCGACTTCGCGCGCCTGGGCGGCTTCGCCCCCAAGGTGGACCCGCGCAACGTGGTCCTCATCGGCATCCGCGACGTGGACCGCGCCGAGGCCGTCAACATCCGCTCTTCCGGCGTCCGCGTCTTCTCCATGCAGGAGATCGACCGCTACGGCATGGGCGTGGTCACCGAGCAGGCCATCGACATGGCCAGCGACGGCACGGCCGGCTTCCATCTCAGCTTCGACATCGACTCGGTCGACCCGGGCAACGCGCCGGGCACCGGCACCATCAAGCGCGGCGGCCTGACCTATCGCGAGTCGCACCTGCTCATGGAGCTGGTGGCCGACTCCGAGCGCCTGGTGGGCCTGGACCTCGTCGAGGTCAACCCGCTTGAGGACACCCAGAACGCGACGGCCGTGCTGGCGTCGGAGCTCATCGCCTCGGCGATGGGCAAGAACATCTATTAAGGGAAGAAGAATGACCGACAAGCCGGCGCTCAAGCTCAAGCGCGTCCAGGACCTGACCCTCAAGGGCAAGCGCGCCCTCGTGCGCGTGGACTACAACGTGCCCATGAAGGGCTCCAAGATCGAGGACAACGCGCGCATCCGCGAGACCTTGAAGACGCTGGAGTACCTGCTGGAGCAGGGCGCCAAGCCCGTCCTCATCTCCCACCTGGGCCGCCCCAAGGGCAAGCCCGACGCGAAGTACACTCTCAAGCCCGTCGCCGCCGAGCTCTCCAAGCTCATCAAGAAGCCCGTCTCCTTCGCCGAGGACTGCGTCGGTCCCGTCGCGGAGAAGGCCGTCGCCGCGCTCAAGCCCGGCGAGCTGCTCCTCCTCGAGAACCTCCGCTTCCACGCCGAGGAGGAAGCCAACGAGGCCTCCTTCGCCAAGGCCCTGGCCAAGCACGGGGACGTGTTCATCCAGGACGCCTTCGGCGCCCTGCACCGCGCCCACGCCTCCACGGCGGGCGTCACCAAGCACGTTCCCGGCGCCATCGGTTATCTCGTCCAGCGCGAGCTCGAGTTCCTCGACCGCGCCATGGGCAACCCGACCCGCCCCTTCCTCGCCATCATCGGCGGGGCCAAGGTCAGCGACAAGCTCGTCGTGCTCGACAAGCTGCTCGAGCGCGTGGACGCGCTCCTCATCGGCGGCGGCATGGCCTACACCTTCCTCGCCGCCCAGGGCATCGAGATCGGCAAGTCGCTCCTCGAGAAGGACCAGATCGAGGCCGCCAAGTCCATCATCGAGAAGGCCTACAACAAGAAGGTCGAGTGCCTGCTCCCGGCCGACCACGTCGCGGTCTCCGAGATCAAGCCCGACGCCGTTGTGACCGTGACCCAGGCCATGTCGGTCCCGCCCGCGCTCATCGGCGTGGACGTGGGCCCGCATACGGTGGAATTCTTCACCGAGCACATCGCCAAGGCCAAGACCATCTTCTGGAACGGCCCCATGGGCATCTTCGAGATGGACGCCTTCGCCAAGGGAAGCCTCGAGGTCGCCAAGGCCATGGCCGAAGCCACCACCAAGGGCGCCACCACCATCGTCGGCGGGGGGGACAGCCTCTCCGTCATCGCCAAGGCCGGCCTCGTCGGCAAGATGAGCCACTGCTCCACGGGCGGAGGCGCGAGCCTCGAACTGCTCGAGGGCAAGCCCCTGCCCGGCTTGGTCGCTCTGGCTTCTTAAGACCCCGAAAAAAGGTATAATCCGCCAATGCTCCATACGGCCGTGCTGTCCGTCCACGTCATCGCCTGCGTGATGATGATCTTCTTCGTGCTGCTCCAGACCGGGCGCGGCGCGGGCCTCGGCATGCTCGGCGGCGGCGGCGGCGACCTCATCAACACCCCGACGGGCTCGGTGTTCATGAAGAAGTTCACCGCGGGCCTGGCCGCGACGTTCGCCTTCACCTCTCTTTTCCTGACGCTGCTGCAGAGCCGCACCGGCTTGAGCACCGTGACCAACGAGGTCACCGCTCCCCTCCCGATCCCGGGCCCGGCGAACCCGCCGGCGGCCCCGGCTCCGGCGCCGGAACCGGCCAAGAAGTAAAACGACGGACACCCGCGCGGGTGGTGGAACTGGCAGACACATACGCTTGAGGTGCGTACGCCCGAAAGGGTTTGGGGGTTCGAGTCCCCCCTCGTGCAAAGATTCAGACGCAATAAGCGCCCCCGATCGCGAGATCGGGGGCCTTTTTATGGGGTGTTGCGGGGCCGGGGTGGGTCCAACCCAAGTTTGGT
>CAZTZW010000081.1:0-2417 GCA_964618085.1 uncultured Elusimicrobia bacterium | reverse complement strand
GTATCAGCCCGGCTAATGCTAGCGGGCTGATTCTGTTTCTAGAAGGGGCGGTAAAGTCATTTTGCATAGCAATTATTGTTGTATAATCACGTTAGTGCCTGCCCCCCGTTGTTCCCTCCTTGTCACGCCCCAGGCATTGCAATTTCCTGCCCCGGGGGGTATATAGATGGTAACCATGCCCACCCTGAAGCAAGTTGCGATGAGCGATTCATTGCATTTTGCCTTTGATGACAAGAAGGCAGCCCAAGTTGCTGCTCGGCTTGTTGAGAAAAAGGGTGGTCGCATTAAGTATCTCCATGTAATGAAGATGCTTTATGCAATTGATCGGTTGTCTCTTGCGAAGTGGGGGCAGCCTGTCATTGGCGGTGATTACTGGTCAATGAAGAAGGGGCCGGTGATTAGCGAGGCCCTTAATTTGATTAAGGGGCATCGTTCTGCCAAGGTCTGGTCAGATCATCTCGTTACAAAAGGCTTCGATCTCGTCCTTAAGAAATCGGCAGGTACGGATGAGTTGTCCAGGGCGGAGATGGATTTGGTCGACACAGTTTTTGTGATGTTGGGTAACCGCAATCGATGGGACATCGTCGATTCCATGCACGACGAGTTTAAGGAATGGCAGGATCCGGGGAGTTCCCGTAAGCCGATTCCAGTGGAGTCCATTCTTGCCGCTGTAGGCAAGAGCGCGTCAGAAATTGATGCGATTTCTAAGGACGCCACCTACTACCAGCGACTAGACGCGGCCCTCGGAAAATAACCAGTGGTTCGTGCCGCTGGCGACACATTCATCTTTACCTACGATGGAAGCCATCTTTCCATCGCCCTTACGACCCCCGTCGGCGCAAATGGCACTTTCTTGGCGGTTAATTTGACTTCAGTCAAGAATGGAGCCCCGCTCGACGACACTTGTCTAATTCAGCCTGGTGAGCATCCCTGGGTAACCAAACGGAGTGAAGTGCATTATCTCAAGATGCGTGAGTGGCAAACTTCCGGCTTCGACAGTTTGGATTCATATGGCGGAAGTTGTAAGGCTGAGCGTCCTTTATCAAAAGGCCTGCTGAATCGCATTCAGAATGGTGTTATTGTGTCGCCGCATTCAAAGGGCCGATTTATCGAGTTGGTGCGTAAAGAGCTTGGGCTTACTTGATATCTCAATCTGTGCCTAATCGTTCGTTCTCCTGCCGCATCTACGGCGTCCTCCACGAGGGGGGGCGCGTCCTCCTGACCCGCTCGCGCTTCCGGGACCGGACCTTCGTCAACTTCCCGGGCGGCGGCGTCGAGGTCGAGGAATCCCCGCGCGACGCCCTGCACCGCGAGTTCTTCGAGGAGACCGGGCTGACCATCCGCCATACCCGCTGCCTGCACTCGAGCGAGGGCGCTCACTTGTCCACGCAGGCGCCCATCCAGATCGTCTCCGCCTACTGGCTCGTCGAGCGCGCCGGGGGGGAGCTGCGCATGACGGGCAACGGCGACGACGTGCTCTCCTTGTTCTGGGCCGACCCCAAGGACCTGCCCCGCGCCGAGATGTTCCCCGCCGATCTCGAGTTCGCCGACCGCCTGCCTTCCTTATTGACCCCTTGAACCGGGGCCGTTCCGGGGCTATGCTGTCGTCGTGAACGCCCTGCTGCTCGCCGTGGCCGTCTCCGTCCACGCCGGTCCCTCCGGCCCCGTCACCGGGGCGGCGCGTGCGACGGGATTCCCCGGCGCCTTCGTCGGCTCGGTCGGGCTGTCCCTGCAGACCCAGCCGCTGTACGGAGGCATGCTGCTGGACTCCCTCGACCTGCACCTGCGCTCGGTCGTGTCCATGCGCACGCCGCAGGCCGTCTCGGCCTATCTCGTCGACGCCGTCGTGGGCACGGTCGCCGAGCCCAAAGAGGCGGCCGCCCGCATCCGGGAGTCCCTGGGCCGCGAGCCCATGCCCGCGCCCCGCGCGGCCGCTCTCCTGCTGGCCAACGCCCTGGCGCGTCCCGACCAGTTCGAGGAGATCGTCCACGGCCTGGAGACCCAGCGCGCGGGCCTCGGCAAGCACACGGCCCGCCTCCTGGCCCACGTGGAGGGCGGCGGCGACCGCCGCCTCATCGGCCGCCTCAACGCCATCGGCAGGCGCCTCAAGCCCCGCTCGGACAACGCGGGCTACGACCGCCAGGGCCAGTTGACCTCGCTCTTCGACGGCATGAGAGCCTTCGGCATCGTCGACGCCGACGTCGCCGTCGCCTCGCCCGACGGCTTCACCGGCTACGGCCCCGACGGGCGCCCTCGTCCCACCGGCCTCACGCCCGCCGCCAAGGTCGACATCGTCGTTCCTTGAGACCGGCGCCGCCCAATAAAAAACCCCCTTTCGGGGGTTTTAAATTTGGTGGACCTAAGCGGGATCGAACCGCTGACCTCCTGCATGCCATGCAGGCGCTCTCCCAGCTGAG
>CAZTZW010000080.1:0-8840 GCA_964618085.1 uncultured Elusimicrobia bacterium | reverse complement strand
TGGCGCCTGCGCGGCGCGGTCTACGACCTGGTCACGCTCAAGCCCGTCGCCGGCGCCAAGCTCATCCTCCTCGACAACGAGGCCAACACCCGCGCCGAGACCGTCACCAACGCGCAGGGCCGCTACAAGACCGTGGTCCCCGCCCTGAACAAGAACGGCTACCTCGTCTCCATCGCCAAGGCCGGCTACGCCGCCTCCTACGCGGGCCCCGAGAGCGCCGGCGCCGGCGAGCTGGACCCCGGCTCCCGCCTCGAACTCGCCCGCCAGCTCGCCCGCACCGTGGAGGCTCCCACGTCCCTGGAGCCCGGCAGCGACGAGCCCTACATCACCGACTTCTTCCTCGCCCCCCTCAACCCCTAACAGAAGGGACAGGAACAGAAGGGACAGGCACTTTCGTTAGGGGTACCTGGTCGGATTCCCGCAACAGGCGTACCCCTAACGAAAGTGCCTGTCCCTTCTGTTAGGGTCAGTCTTCGGAGGGTCTGGCGGGGGTCAGCGCCTTCACGACGGCGTCGACGAACTGCTTCTTGGCGGGCTCCTTGCCGAGTTGGGACTCGAACTCGAGGGTATAGATGGCTCGGTCCTCGTCGGGGTGGAGGATGCGGATGCCGCCGAGGACGGCACCGATGCCGACCTGCGCGGGGCGCGGTCCCGACGCCCAGCGCTGGGCGGCCTCGGCGACGCGCGACATCTCGATGTCGAAGGCCGTGATGCCGCGGCGGCGCGCGTCCTTGAGCCACTCGCGCGTGGCGAACAGCGGGGACGGCAGGCCGGCGAACACGCCCGGGCTCGGGGCGCGGCGGGGTTTGGGCAGGGCGTTGCTGAAGTCGTAGTCGTGGCCTTCGTAGGTCTCGAACTTCGCCGGCAGCATGAGCTTCTCGGGCTCGGTCTTGTCGCCGAGCGCGACGGCGGGGCCGCCGTAGAATACGCGCTTGGCTCCGCGCTTGACGAACTCGTCGAGCACGCCGGCCATGATCTCCCCGTAGTTGGTGTGCTTGGCTGAGACGACCACGGTCGCCTCGTCGCCCGTGCGGTAGAAGTCCAGGCGCCAGGACTCGTTCTCGTAGACGCCGAGGCGCTTGTCCCTCCACACGGGCTCGAAGAGGTAGGCGAAGCCGTAGACGACGTTGTCGGCGCGGTACGGGGACGTGGCCAGGACCCGGCGCAGGGAGCGCACCGCGGGCGGCGTCCAGGCGCAGGTCGGGCACGTCAGGGTCCGCGCCTCGGGGCCCTGCCCTTTGGCGAGCTCGGTGATGACGCCCCACTGCGCGCGCACGTGGAGGAACAGATCCTGTCCTTGGAAGGCGCAGTAGACCAGGCGGGGGCGCAGGCCGGGCTCGGGCGAGAGCACATAGGCCTGCTTGCCGTAGCTGACGTAGGGCGCGCGCAGACGGTAGAAGCGCCTGTATCCCAGTCCCCGGTACATGGGTATCAGGTCGTCGAAGGACCCTAGATAGAAATCGAGGTTCCAGCGGCGGCGCCGGAGGAAGGGGCCCGTCGTGCCGAAGCGGCGCTCGGCGTAGGCCACGGGCTCGTCCATGAGCGGCGTGCCGCGCAGGGCGGCGGTCACGTCGGCGCCGATGCCCTCCTCCTCGAGGAACTCCGCGCCTTCGGAGACGGCGGCGGGGACGGAGAGGCGCGTGAGCGGCGAGCCGGGCTCGAGGCCGTGGTAGCGGCGCACCTCCTCGACGAGTCGGGCGATGTCGGCGGCGCCGCCGGGGTCGAAGGACTCGGCCAGCCGACGGTACTCGTCGAGGACGTCGGTGTCCACGCCCAGGCGGCCGCGGATGTCCTCGGCGAAGGCGGGGCCGCGCGCCTTGAAGAGGACGCGCATGCCTGCCAAGCCCATCCAATCTGCCTGGCGCAGGAGCTCCTCGCGCACGAGGTCCACGCTCTCGCGCTGGATGGCCAGCGCGAGCAGGGCCAGCTCGGGGTCGTACACGTGCTTGCTTTTAGCCGCCCCTGACGGGGCGGCTAAAAGAAGCGCTGCGAGGGCGAGGCTAGACCAGAGCGGCAAGCTCGACGGGCTTCTCGCCCACGGACTGGGCGACGGCCGCATACACGACCTTCCCCTTGTACACGTTGACGCCCTTCTTGAGGGCTTCGTCGCGGCGCACGGCCTCTTCCAGGCCGTGCTTGGCGATGTCGCGCGCGTACTTGAGCGTGACGTTGGTCAGGGCGTAGGTCGACGTGTTGCTCACGGCGCCCGGGATGTTGGGCACCGCGTAGTGCAGGACGCCGTGCTTGGTCACGACGGGCTTGTCGTGGCTGGTGACCTCGCAGGTCTCCACGCAGCCGCCCTGGTCGATGGCGACGTCGACGATGACCGAGCCCGGCTTCATCTTCTTGACCATCTCCTCGGTGACGAGGTGCGGCGCCTTGGCGCCGGGGATGAGGACCGCGCCGATGAGGAGGTCCGAGCGCACGACCGCGTTCATGATGTTCTCGTCGTGGCTCATGAGGGTGGAGACGGAGTTCCCGAACACGTCGTCGAGGTAGGCGAGGCGCTGGGCGGAGATGTCGAGGATGTTCACGCGCGCGCCCATGCCGATGGCGATCTTGGCCGCGTTGATGCCGACCACGCCGCCGCCGATGATGGTGACCACGCCGCGGGCCACGCCCGGGACGCCGCCGAGCAGGACGCCGCGCCCGCCGTGGTGCTTCTCGAGGAACTGCGCGCCCAGCTGGACCGACATCTTGCCCGCGACCTCGGACATCGGGGTCAGCAGGGGCAGGGAGCCGTCCTTGAGCTGGATGGTCTCGTAGGCGACGGCCTTGACCTTGGCCTTCATCAGGGCCTTGGTGAGCTCGGGGGCGGGAGCCAGATGGAGGTAGGTGTAGAGGATCTGGTCGGCGCGGAACATCCCGTACTCCTCGGGGAGAGGCTCCTTGACCTTGACGATCATCTCGGCGTCGGCGAAGAGGCGCTTCTTGTCGACGATGGCCGCGCCGGCGCTCTTGTAGTCCTCGTCGGTGATGCCCGAGCCGAGGCCGGCGCCCTTCTCGATGAGCACCTTATGCCCGTCCTTCACGAGGGCCCGCGCCCCGCCGGGCACCAGGCCCACGCGGTGCTCGCGGTTCTTGATCTCTTTGGGGACGCCGATGATCATATCTGTATCTCCTGGATGATGTTAAGGAAGGTCGAAAGCGGCGGCCAAGTCGCTCAACGTCTCGGGGCCGCGCGGGTAGCCGGGCAGGACCTTGAGGACCTTCCCCCCGCGCTCCGTGGTCACGAACAAGGGGACGCCGCGCGCCTTGACCGCTCCGTCGGGGTCGAGCATGGCGTCGGGCCCGAACTTCTCGGCGAAAGGCTTGATGTCCTCGAGAGAGGCCAGGCCCACCACCACCCGGCTCGTCACGCCCTTCTCGTCGAGGTACCGGCGCAGGCGCACCACGTCCGGCTGGACCTGGTGGCAGACGCCGCACCAGGGGGCCACCACCACGGTCAGGCACTTGTCGGTGGGGCAGGAGGCCAGCGAGTCGCCCGTCGCCCCGCCCAAGGTCTTCAAGCGCACGTCGGGCAGGGGCGCGGCGCCGTCCGCGGCGGAGCAAGCGGTCAGAGCGAGCAGGAGCAGGGCCGGCAGTGCGCGTCTCACTCCCGCGATTCTAGCAAAACCGCCGCCGCGCCGACGGGGTCCGGACGTCAGGACGGCTTCGGGGCCAGGGTGAAGAAGAACGTCGCGCCCCGCCCAGGCTCGCCGTGCGCCCACAGCCGGCCGCCGTGACGCTCGACGGCCCGGCGGGCCAACGCCAGGCCCAGGCCGGCGCCCCGCCAGTCGCGGGCGTCGTGCAGGCGGGTGAAGGGCTCGAAGAGGAGGTTCGCGCGCGCCGGGTCGTAGCCGGCCCCGTCGTCCTTGACCCAGAACACGGTCTCGCCGCCGAGGCGCTCCGCGCCGAGCTCCACGCGCGCCCGCTCCTTCTTGGACGTGGCCATCCAGGCGTTCCCCAGAAGGACGTCCAGGACGACGCGCAGGAAGCGGCCGTCCGCGCGGACGCTCAGACCGGGGGCGGCGGAGAACGTCACGGTCCGCCCCGGCGAGGCCGCGGCGAGCCCGGCGGCGACCGAACGGCCCAAAGCCGTCACGTCGAGGTCCTGCGCCGCGAGCTCCTGGCGCTGCAGGCGCGAGAGCTCGGCCAGCCCGTCGAGGACGGCGTCCATCTGGCCGCAGGCCCCGAGGAGCCTCTTGAGGCAGTCCTTCGCCTCCTCGCCCAGGCCGGGCCCGGCCGTCTCCTCCAGCAGGCGCGCGAAGCTCGACACCTTGTTCAGGGGCGAGCGCAGGTCGTGCGCCGCTGAGTGGGTGAAGGACTCCAGCTCCTTCTTGGCGGCCGCGGCCTCGGCGCGGGCTTCCTCCAGCTCGCGCGGGACGTCGAGCCGGGGCGACGGCGGGTCGGTGGAGCGCATGAGACGAGGATAGTCGTCCGGCGCGGCCGCGTCGAGCCTAGGGCCGGTAAAGATAATGTGACCGGCGTGTGACCGTAGGAGGGCCCGCGGTCAGCGCCGGGAAACGGGCCTCAAGGCGCTGCGCAGGAAGGCGCCTGCGACGCACACGAAGCCGATCGCGCACAGGATATAGAACGCGTTGCGGTAGTTCCTCTGGTGCGATTCATAGGCGTCGGCGTCGATGACCGGAGGAAGGACTCTCCCCAGGGCGCCGGAGAAGAAATGGATGGCGACGGGGACGTCGCGCGCGTCCTTGTGGGCTTCATAGAAGCCGTGGGTGACCGTGACGTCGACGGTGGGGGCGTCCTCCGGTCCGCGCTGGTAGTTGATCCAGGCCGTGGGCAGGATGACACCGCCGCGCCTCGTGCGCGCCCCCGGGGCCACTCGACTCATGTTGGCCGTGGCGGCGGCCCCATGCTTCAAGACGAAGCCTCGGTGGAGGCCGGCATCGATCAGGAGCCCGCCGAGAGACCACACGGAGGCCAGCAGCATGGCCGCCGCGAAGGCGACCTCCAACGGCTTGCGGGAGAGGCTCATGGCAGGAGGATAACGGGGCCGTCCGACCGCGTCAAGACGGCCCTTACTTCTTCTTCCAGGGAGAGCCGTGCGGCCCGGGGCGGGGCGGCGCGGAGTGGCTGGGGCGGTGCGGTCCGGCGTACTTGGGCTTGCCGGGATGGGCGGGGTGAGCGGGCTTGGCCGCGGGCGCATGAGCGTGGGCGGCGAGGTTCTTCTCGTGCTCGGCGAAGATGTCGGGCGCGCTCATGGAGATGAAGCGGCCGATGACCTCCTCGAGCGTCATGTCCTTGCAGGCCTTCCCCCACTCGGGGGCCAGCAGGCCGGCGGCCTTGGCGTAGTGCTTCTGCTCTAAAAAGCGGGGCAGCAGGCGCGAGACCTTCTTCAGCGCGACCTCGCGGCGGCCCGGGATCTTCCCCTCGCGCATCTTGCTCTTGGTCGTGTGCTCGAGCCGGTTGATCATGTAGCGGTGCGACGGCGAGACCAGGCTGATGGCGATGCCGGACTGCCCGCTGCGCGCGGTCCGTCCGATGCGGTGGACGTAGACCTCCTGCTCGCGCGGGATGGAGTAGTTGATGACGTGGGTGAGGTCCTTCACGTCCAGGCCGCGCGAGGCGACGTCGGTGCAGACCATGATGTTGACCTTGCGGTCGCGGAAGGCGCGCATGGAGCGCTCGCGGTCGTCCTGGGTCTTGTCGCCGTGCAGGGCGTCCACGCGGTAGCCCAGCTCGGCCAGGTGCATGGTCAGGTCCATGACCAAGGACTTGGTCTGGCAGAAGACGAGGCCGTAGAAGTCGTCGGCCAGGTCGATGAGGCGGCACAGCACCGGCGGCTTGTCGCGCTCGGGGACGACGTAATAGACCTGCTCGACGTTCTTGGAGAGGACCTCGCTCTTCTCGGCGCGGGCCTGCTGGGGTTTGCGCAGATAGGCGTCGGCGACGCGGCGCACCTCGGGGCTCATGGTCGCGGAGAACAGCCAGATGTGGCCGTGCTCGCGCGGCGTGGCGCGCAGGATCTTCTCCAGATCCTCCTTGAAGCCCATCGAGATCATCTCGTCTGCCTCGTCGAGGACGAGGGTCTTGAGTCCCTTCAGCGAGAGGGCGCCGCGGTCGATGTGGTCGATGAGGCGGCCCGGGGTGCCCACGACGATGGACGGGCCGCGCTTGAGCCCCTCGAGCTGCTCGCCGTAGCCGGTGCCGCCGTAGATCGCGATGGCCTTGACGTGCTTGTGCTTGCCGAAGAGGTTGAGCTGGCCGCACACCTGCAGGGCGAGCTCGCGCGTGGGACACAGCACCAGGTGCTGGACGTGCCGCAGGGCGGGGTCGGAGGCCTCGACGAGCGGCAGGCCGAAGGCCGCGGTCTTGCCCGTGCCGGTCGCGGCCTGGCCGAGGAAGTCGGTCTTGCCGCCGAGCAGCGCCGGCAGGGCCTGCTGTTGGATGGGCGTGGGCGTGACGAAGCCCAGCTCATGGACGGCTTGCGCCACGGGGGCGCTCAGTTTCAGGTCGTCGAAGGTCTTCATGGAAAAAAGGCCGCGGCGGTCAAGCGGACCCGCCGCGGCTTTGTCGCGTTGAGAATGGCTCCGCGAGTCGGACGCTCCTCAAAACGGGAACGGCCTATTTTATGAGTTTTCCTTTGGGATCACAACCGCTAGGAAGGGCCAGAAAGAGGTGCTTCTCCACGAGGAGTTGGAAGCACGACTCCAAGCTCGCCGGAAGGAGCCTCGCCCTCCGGCCGTCCAGGCATCCCTACGGCGGGCGCTGGAGTGCCGCCACAGGCTCGATAATGCCCCAAGCCTAAGCCAAGCCGCGCTCGCGCGAGAACTGGGCGTCAGCCGGGTCCGACTGACGAACCTCCTGCACTTGCTGAAGCTCCACCCCGAGATCAAGCGGCAGATTCTCTGTCTACCTCCCACTACTGCGCGGCGGTCGCCGCTGTCGGAAGACAAGCTTCGAATTATTGCTCTGAGTTCTTCGGAAGGCTCACAGCTTCGGGAGTTCGAGAAGCTTAGGCGTCAAACGCCCCGAGATTAACGGCCAGCGTTGCGCGCTGCCTCTTCGACCCAGCCATATGTGCGATAGGGGGCCGGCAACGACTTGCGTTTCGTCTCGCCATTGCGGGCCCGCCAGTCTCGTTGACCGGCGGGCCCGCGGCGAGGACTTCTTGTCACTTCAAGTCGAAACGGTCAAGGCTCATGACCTTCTCCCACGCCTTGACGAAGTCGGTGACGAGCTTCTTCTCGCCGCCGCTCTCCGCGTAGACCTCGGCGACCGCGCGCAGCTCCGATTGCGAGCCGAACACGAGGTCCACCGGAGTTGCCGTCCACTTGCGCGCGCCGCTCTTGCGGTCCACGCCGGCGTAAACGTCCTGCGCGTCAGGCGATTTCTCCCACTTCGTCGACATATCCAGAAGGTTGACGAAGAAGTCGTTGCTCAGCGTCCCGGGCCGTCCGGTGAAAACGCCGTGTTTGGAGCCGCCCGCGTTGGCGTCGAGCGCGCGCATACCGCCGACGAGCGCCGTCATCTCCGGCACTGTCAGCCTCAGCAAGCTCGCCTTGTCGACGAGCATGTCAGCGGGCGAGCGCAAGGCGTCCTTGGCGTAGAAGTTGCGGAATCCGTCCGCTTTAGGTTCCAAGAAGGCGACGGACTGGACGTCCGTCATCTCCGGGGTCGCGTCCGTGCGCCCGGGACGGAAGGGAACGCTTACATCGTACCCCGATTTTTTGGCGGCCTCTTCGACCGCCGTCGCGCCGCCGAGGACGATGACGTCGGCCAGCGAGACCTTCTTGCCGCCGACCGCCTTACGATTGAACTCACGCTGGACGGCGCTCAGGCCCGCCAACGATTTCGCGAGCTCGGCCGGGTCGTTGACGGCCCAATCCTTCTGCGGGGCGAAACGAACTCTCGCCCCATTGGCTCCTCCGCGCATGTCGCTGTCGCGGTAGGTGGCCGCCGACGCCCAAGCCGTCCGGACCAACTGCGGCACGGTCAAGCCGGACTTCAGGATCGCGCTCTTCAGCGCGGGTATGTCGCTTCCGTCGACCAAGGCATAGTCGACTGCGGGAACGGGATCCTGCCAGATGAAGACATCCTTGGGCACGGCGCTCCCCAGGTAGCGGGTACGCGGGCCCATGTCTCGGTGCGTAAGCTTAAACCACGCCCGGGCGAAGGCGGCTTCGAGTTGCGTGTGGTCATCGGCGAAGCGCTTGGCGATCTTGCGGTAATCGGGATCCTCCTTGAGGGCCAGATCCGTGGTCAGCATAATCGGCGCGTGGAACTTCGATTTGTCGTGAGCGTCGGGTACCGATTGCGCCGCGAGGCCGCCCTTGGGAATCCACTGGACCGCCCCGGCCGGACTCTTCGTCTTCTCCCAGTCGAACGCGAACAGGTTCTTAAGGAACATCGCGGACCATTGGGCCGGCGTGCTCGTCCAGGCGCCTTCGAGGCCGCTGGTGGTCGTGTCCGCTCCGTGGCCCGCCCCGCACTTGTTCTTCCAGCCGAAGCCCTGCCCCTCGACACCGGACGCCGCCGGTTCAGCCCCGACGCACTCCGCTTTGCGAGCGCCATGCGCCTTGCCGAAGGAGTGGCCGCCGGCGATCAGGGCGACCGTTTCCTCGTCGTTCATCGCCATGCGACCGAAGGCGACTCGGATATCTTTGGCCGCCGAGAGCGGGTCGTGATTTCCGTTGGGGCCTTCCGGGTTCACATAGATCAGGCCCATCTGGAGAGCGGCGAGGGGCTTGGAGAGTTCGCGCTTCCCGTGGAACCGGTCGCTGCCGAGCATCTTGTTCTCGGGACCCCAGTCGACGAGGTCGGCCTCCCAATCGTCCTCTCGCCCGCCGGCAAAGCCGAGGGTCTTAAAGCCCCTCGACTCCATGGACACGTTGCCG
>CAZTZW010000079.1:0-9006 GCA_964618085.1 uncultured Elusimicrobia bacterium | reverse complement strand
CGGCGAGCTCGCGCGCCTTGCCGCCGACGCCGCGGGCCCGCGCCGGGTCGCGCGCCAGCTCGACGAGGCGGTCGGCCAGCTCGCGGGCGTCGTGGACGCGCCAGCCGCCGCCGCCGTTCTCGAGCAGGAGGGCGGGGTGCTCGATGGAGGACGTGTGCGGGCCGAAGAGGACCGGGACGCCGGCCAAGGCGGGCTCGAGCAGGTTATGGCCGCCGACCGGCACCAAAGTCCCTCCCACGAAGCCGGCGGAGGCGCGCGGCCACAAGGTCGGGAGCACCCCCATCACGTCGACGAGGACGGCCTCGGCGCCGCCGTCCGGCACGGGGCCGCCGCTCCACGACGCGGTCTTGAGACCCGCCTCGCGCAAAGACGCCAGGGCGCCGGCGGCGCGCTCGGGATGGCGCGGGGCCAGCATCAGCCGCAGATCGGCGCCGAAGGAACGCGCCTGGAGGAACGCGGCGATGACGGCGTCCTCCTCGACGGGATGGGTGGATCCGGCGATGAGCAGCGGACGTCCGTCGAGGCCGAGAGCCCGAAGGCGCTCCTCGGTGGAGGCCGACGGCGACGGGACGACGGTCTTGTCGTACTTGCTGTTTCCGGTCACGACGACGTTCCTGGCCCCCAGCGCCGTGAAGCGGTCGCCGTCGGGCGCCGTCTGCGCCGCCACGACGGACAAGGACTCCAGCGCGGGCCGCAGCAGCGGCGCGATCCAGCGGTAGCGGCCGAAGCTGCGCTCGGTCATGCGTGCGTTGACGAGGGAGGGCCGGAGCCCCGCCCGGCGGGCCATGATGATGGTCGTCGGCCACAGCTCGGTCTCGGTCAGGACGAGCCTCTCGGGGGACGCGGCGCGGATGAAGCGCGAGACGCAGGGCCAGGCGTCGGAAGGAGCGAGCCCGGCGTAGGCGACGCCCTTCAGCTTGGCCGCCGCCGCCTTCCCGGCCGCGGTCATGGTCGTCACGACGATGAGCGGGGCGTCCGGCCGGGCGTTCAGGGCCGCCACGATGGGACCCAGACCCGCGACCTCGCCGGCGGAGGCGGCGTGGAGCCACCAGACCTTCTTGCCCGCGAGGCGGGCGCGGACGTCCTCGGGCACGCCGCCCAGGCGCTCGGGAAGCTCGTCGAAGAGGGCCTTCAGCAGGCCGCGGCGGGGGGACAGCGCGAAGGCCAGTACCACGCCGCACCCGACGAAGGGCGCGACCAGCAGTTCGAGGAGGAGGACCAGGCCGCTCACGCGGGGTCCCCGGCGACCTCCGCGTCGGCCTCCGCCGTGAGCCGGTCCAGCGCGGCCTTGAGCTCGGCGGCCTTGGCCTTGAAGTCGTCGCCGTCCTCGACCGTGATGGGATCTCCGTAGGCGACCACCGCGCGGCCGAAGGGCAGGGGGAGTTGGAAGCGGTCCCAAGCCTTGGCGACCTCGTACTTGTTGGAGAGGGCGTTGGTGATGGGGACGATGGGCGCCTTCATGCTGCGCGCCATGAAGAGGACGCCTTCCTTGACCTCCCGCGCCGGGCCCTTGGGGCCGTCGGGGGTGATGCCGATGTCGAGGCCGGACTTGAGCGCGCCGACGAGCTCGAGGGTGGCGGCCACCCCGCCGCGCGAGGAGGACCCGCGCACCGCGCCGATGCGCGAGAGGCGCATGGTCTCGGCGATGATGTCGCCGTCCTTGGAACGGCTGACCAGGACCGAGGCGCCGGCGTCGCGGTGGGTCCAGGTGAAGTAGACCTGGCGCTGGTGCCAGAAGGCGTAGATGAAGCGCTGGCCGCGGGCGTGGAGGGCCTTGGGCACGGCGTCGTTGCGCACGGTCAGACGCGTGGTGAGGCCGACGAATGAGACGTAGGCGTAGGCCAGGCGGGGCAGCAGCGCCCGGAGCACTACTTGCGGCCCTTGGCCTTGGTCTTCGCGAGCCAGGACAGGCTCACGCACAGGGACGCGGCGGGTGCCAGGCGCGCGCCGTCCACGGTCACGCCGACCTTGGAGCCGTCCAGCTTGCGGATGGCGGCCTCCAACGCGTCGGCCGAGCTGAGCTCGTTGATGGGCGACAAGTCGCAGTTGTCCTTCTCCGCCTCGTCCGCCAGCAGGTTCCCCGCGAAGCGCACGGCCTCGTCGAGGGCGGTCTCCTCCAGCACGGGCCACAGCGCGGCGGGCACGGCGGCCTCCTTCTCCCTCAGCGCGGCCGGGAAGCCCTCGCCCAGGGACGCCAGGACGAGGCTGTAGGCAAGGCCCGGTATGGGGGAGAGCAGCTTGACGTCGGGGTCGGGATGGGCGTAGGTGTCGAAAAGGACGCCCGGAACGAGAGACTTGGCGGCGCGGTCGAGGAACTTGAGCAGGACGGGCTCGGGGCCCAGGCCGGCGGCCTCGAGGTCCACGCCGGCCTTCTTGGCCCGGCGCTTGACCTCGTGGGGCCTCAGGGGGAGCTTGAACCCCTTGATCTTCCTCACTTGCGGCGGCGGCCTTCCTTGACCTGGATGGACGGGGCCGCGGCCGGCGCGTGGCGGTTCTTGCCGCCCTGCCACGTGTAGATGAGCTGGGTGGCCAGACCGATGGTCGAGTAGGTGCCCACGATGGAGCCGATGAGCAGGGCGAAGGCGAAGTTATGGATGACCGGGCCGCCCAGCGCGAACAGGGACACGACGACCATGAACACCATGGTGTTGGTGATGATGGTGCGGCTGCGCATGTCGTTGATGCTGTCGTTGATGAGCGACGCCAGGTCGCCGCCGCGCCGCTCGCGCATGCTCTCGCGCATGCGGTCGAAGATGACGATGGTGTCGTTGATGGAGTAGCCCGCGATGGTCAGGAAGGCGGCGACAATGACGAGGTCGACCTCCACCTGTAGCGCCGCGAACAGTCCCGCCGTGATGGTCACGTCGTGGGCGATGGAGGCCACGCCCGCCGCGCCCCAGAGGGGGTTATCGAAGCGGAAGGCCACGTAGATGATGATGGCGAGCAAGGCCAGGAAGATGGCCATGGACGCCTGCTTCTTCAGGTGGCGGCCGACGGAGGGACCGACGAACTCCTTGCGGTCCACGACGAGGCCGGGATCGGCGGCGGCGGTGAACGCCTTGACGAAGGTCTCGACCACGGACACGTTCTCTTCGGACCCCTTGAGGTAGAGAGCGAAGGTCTTGCCGCCGCCGAAGCTCTGCGCCGTGGCCTTGGGGTAGCCGGACTTGGCGAGGTCGGCGCGGACGGACTCCAACGTCCGCTCCTGCGGGTAGGAGACCTGCACCATGGTGCCGCCGGTGAAGTCGATGGCGTAGTTGAAGCCCTTCGTGACGATGGCCGCGATGCTCAGCGCCAGCATGACGCCGGAGATGGTGAAGAACGCGCCGCGCTTGCCGACCCAGTCGATGTTCGTGTTCATGGTATCCTCAGGCCGCCTGGGACTGCTCGTCGTCGGAGCGCAGGAGCCAGGCCTCGTAGAGCATGCGAGTCAGGACGGTGGCCGTGAACATCGAGATGATGTTGCCGCCCGTCAGCGTCACGGCGACGCCCTTGATGGGGCCGGTGCCGAACTGGAACAGCAGGGCCGACGCGATGAGGAGCGTCAGGTTCGAGTCGATGATGGCGCTGGCCGACATGTCGTAGCCGGCGGCGACCGCGGTCTTCAGCGGACGCCCCTTCGCCAGCTCCTCCTTGATGCGCTCCAGGATGAGCACGTTGGCGTCGACGGCCATGGCGACGTTCAGGGCCAAGCCCGCGATGCCGGGCAAGGTGAGCGTCGCCTTCAGGTAGGCCATGAGCGCGAAGAGGAGGAAGAGGTTGGCCACGATGGCCACGTTGGCGATCATGCCGCCGCCGCGGTAGTACACCGCGAAGAAGGCCATGATGAGCCCCACGCCGACCGCGGCGGCCTGGAAGCCGCGGCGGATGGAGTCCTCGCCGAGAGAGGGTCCGACGGTCCGCTCCTCGATGATGCGCACGGGGGCGGGCAGGGCGCCGGCGCGCAGGACGATGGCCAGGCCCTTGGCGTCCTCGGGAGTGAACTGGCCCTCGATGATGCCCGAGCCGCCGCTGATGCGGCCCTTGATGACGGGCGCCGAGTACACGACGCGGTCGAGGATGATGGCCATGTTGCGGCCCACGTTGGCGCCGGTGAGGGTTGCGAAGGTGCCGGCGGCTTCGGGCTTGAACTTGAAGGAGACGACGGGCAGGCCGTAGTCGCCGCCGGTCTCGACCTTGGCGGTCTCGAGCGCGGCGCCGGTGAGGGGGACTTCCTTGGACAGCAGGAAGACGGCGTTGTCCTTGCCCTTGAAGAGTTCCATGCCCTCGGGCACGAGCTTGGCGGCGGCCGTCGAGACCACGGAACCGTTGAAGGGCGAACCGGCCTCGAGGATCTTGTTGAGGGCGGCGCGGGCCTTCTCGCTCTCGTCGACCATGCGGAACTCGAGCAGGGCGGTCTTGCCTACGAGCTCCTTGGCCTGCGCGGAGTCGGAGATGCCGGGCAGCTGGACGACGATCCAGCGCGCGCCCTGGCGGGCGATGATGGGCTCGGCCACGCCGTACTGGTCGATGCGGTTGCGGATGATCTCGATGGCCTGCGCCATGGCCTCGGGGAGGGGGACGTCCTTGGGGAGCTTGTCGACCTCCAGCTCCATGGTCATGTGCGTGCCGCCCTTCAGGTCGAGGCCGAGGTTGATCAGCCACTTCGGGCGCTCGCGGGCGTTCTCGAGCTTGGTGCGCTCGGAGGCCTCGAGGCCGTACCAGTTGACGGAAGGGTAGATGAGGAAGAACGCCGCGAGCATCAAGGCGAGGACGCCGCCCCACTTCATCTGGGTCTTGGTCATGGGATCCTTAGGCCGCCGCGACGGGCTTGGCGCCCGCCTCGGCCTGGCGAGTGACGGCGGAACGCGCGACGGTGAGTTTCACGGTCTGGGAGAAGGAGACTTCGAGGTCGTCGCCCTTGAAGCCGGTGATGGAGCCGTACAGCCCGCCGGTGGTGACGATCTTATCGCCGATCTTGAGGGCCTTGAGCATGGCCTCGTGCTCCTTCTGCTGCTTCTGCTGGGGGCGGATGAGCAGGAAGTAGAAGATGGCGAAGATGGCCGCGATGGGCATCAGGTTGACGAGAGGGTTGGGCGCGGCGGCGGTTTCCATGTCCTATCTCCTTAAATGTCGCCCGGAATCCTAGCAAAAAAGATGGGGACTGTCCCCTTAAGCTGTGGGACACTCTATACGACAAGAAGCCCCGGCCGGGAGGTCCCGGCCGGGGCTCTCAGGCGCGGAGGTCAGTCCTCGTGGCGGAGGGTGCAGCTCTGGGAGGCGGACGACGTCACGAGGCGGCGTCCGGCGTCCGTGCTCATCTTCAGGGTGACCCAGCAGTAGGGGTACTCGGCGCCGGGCGCCTGGAGGAAGCGCGTGAAGGAGTAGTCCACGACGCCGCCCCGGACCTGGGCGCCGGCGAAGCGCAGCTCGGAGTACCAGCATTCGGCCTTGCCGTGGCAGCCCTTCTCGGCGACGTAGCGCTTGGCGGCCTGGGCGGGGGCGACGCCCAGCCCATCGGGCAGGACCTGATAGGCGCCCTCGACCTGCTCGGCGAGGCGCTTCATGGCCGGCCAGGACTGGGCGGGGTCCATCTGGAACACCGCCTCGGCGACGCCGCCGGCGACGATGGAAGCCGTCGGGTCGGCGGCCGTACCGCGGAGGGGCTGGACGTCGGCGGAAGGGAGCTGCGCCAGCCGGAGCGAGGGGAGATCGAAGGCGGCGGCGGGGACGGCGAGGACGAGAGCGGCGAGGACGGCGATGGTCTTCATCGGGGTCTCCTGAGACGGGATGCCCCATTCTACCGCGCCTGCGTCCGAGACGAGTGACGCCCGCGTGACGAGCGTCTACCGGGCGAAAAGAAGGCCCCGGGCGGGAACTCCGCCCGGGGCCGGCTACGAAAGGGCCTGTCCCTTTTGTAGTCTTAAGCGGCGGCGGCGAAGTACTCCTTGGACTTGACGGGGTCGGCCTTCATGGTCTTCTTGCCCTCGGTCCAGCCGGCGGGGCAGACCTCGCCGGTCTTCTCGGCCTGCTGGAAGGCTTTGAGGACGCGGAGCGTCTCGTCGACGGAGCGGCCCACGGAGAGGTCGTGCACGACGGAGTAGACGACCTTGCCCTTGGGGTTGATCAGGAAGAGGCCGCGCAGCGCCACCGCGTCGTTGACGAGCACGCCGTAGTCGCGGGCGATCTTCTTGGTGATATCGGCCAGGAGGGGGTACTTGATCTCGCCCAGGCCGCCTTCCTTGCGGGGGGTCTGCGCCCACGCCAGGTGGGAGAACTTGGAGTCCACGGAGCAGCCGAGGAGCTCGCAGCCCGCCTTCTTGAACTCGTCGTGCCGGTCCGAGAACGCCGTGATCTCGGTGGGGCAGACGAAGGTGAAGTCGAGGGGGTAGAAGAACAGGGCCACCCACTTGCCCTTGTAGTCGTTGAGCGAGAGTTCCTTGAACGTCTTGCCCACCAAGGCCTCGGCCTTGAAGTCCGGCGCGTCCTTCTGAACGAGCGTGTCAGCCATGGTCGTGTCTCCTTGCGTCTTTTATTCGGTCTTGCGGGCCTTGGCGCACTTGGCGCACAGGCCATGGAAATGGACGGAATAGCCGGCCGGGACGAAGCCGGCCGCCTTGGGGACGGGCAGAGCGTCCAGGCGCGAATCGAAGAGGTCCTCGATGCGCCCGCAGCCGGTGCACACGGCGTGGTGATGCGTCTCCACGATGGCGTCGTAGCGGGCCTGCGCGGTGGGGGAATCCACGCGCGAGACCATCCCCATCTCGTGGAGGGTCTGGAGGGTCTTGTACACCGTCGCCAAGGACAGCGAGGGGTAGGCCTTCTTGAGGGACGCGTACAGGGTCTCCGCGCTGGGGTGGTCGTGGCGGCCCGACAGCTCCTGGTAGACGGCCAGGCGCTGGTGGGTCAGGGGGACCCCCCGGGTCTTGAACTGCGCGCGGAGCTCTTCGGGCGTCTTCATCGGCCTCTTATGATAGGAAAGCCCGGAGCATCCAGGCCATCTTCTCGTGGGCTTCCATCATCCCGACGAGGAAGTCCTCGGTGCCCTTGTCCCCGGCGTCCCCCGCGACGTCGGAGGCGGAGCGCAGGGAGCGGATGAGGGATTCGTGGTCGCGCAGGAGCTCCTGGAGCATCCCATCGGCGGAGGGGACGCGCAGGGACTCCTTGAGGCGGGCGTGGGCCAGCATCTCCTTCATGGAGCCCAAGGCGCGCCCGTTGAGGGCGCGGGAGCGCTCGGCGGTCTCGTCGATCTCGTCCGAGAGCGCGACGTACTGGGCCTCGAAGAACTTATGCAGGTCGTTGAAGCGCGGGCCCGTGACGTTCCAATGGAAGTGACGGGTCTTCTGGGAGAGCACGGAGAGGTCCGCCAGGACCTGCTCGAGCTCGTTGAGGACCGCGGTGCGGGAGCCGTCCTTGATGCCGATGTTCGCGCTCATGGTCTTATCTCCTCGTTGATAATTATTATCCACTAACAATATACCACGTACTCGCCGCCGTGTCAAGGCCCGCCGTGTCTACATCCAGCGAACATCGTCCTCCCGCAGCTCTTTCACTCGCCGGGCCGCCAGCTTGGCGACGAGCGCCTTAGGGAGGGGGCGGCGGCGATATAGGCGGGGATGGTCTTGGGAGCGCTCATGCCGGGAGCCTACCAAAAGAGAACCGCCCGGTCCTTTCGGACCGGGCGGCTTTCATTACGGACGTCACGCCGTCTCTTAGAGGAAGAGGGGGGCGAGGACGAGGGTGATGGTGGCGAGCAGCTTGATGAGCACGTGCAGCGAGGGCCCCGCGGTGTCCTTGAAGGGGTCGCCGACCGTGTCGCCCACGACCGCGGCCTTGTGGGCCTCGGACTTCTTGCCGCCGTGGGTGCCCATCTCGATGTACTTCTTGGCGTTGTCCCAGGCGCCGCCGGCGTTGTTGAGGAACAGCGCCATGAGGATGCCCGTGATGGTTCCCACCATGAGGAGGCCGGCGACGGCCTCGGCGGCGATGGTCGGGTCCTTCTCGGTGATGAACATGCGCATCGCGAGACCGACCACGATGGGGCCGGCCGTCGCGAGGAGGCCGGGCACGATCATCTGCTTGAGGGCGCCGATGGTGACGATGTCGACGCACTGGCCGTAGTCCGGCTCCTCGGTGCCCTTCATGATGCCGGGCTTCTCCTTGAACTGGCGGCGGACCTCGGCGATGACCGTCTGGGCCGCCTCGCCGACGGCCTTGATGGCCATGGAGGCGAAGAGGAAGACGATCATGGCGCCGATCATCGCGCCCACGAACACCTCGGGCTTGGAGAGGTCGACGGCGATGCGCTTGCCGGTGTAGTTGAAGATCTCGTCCAGATAGGCCGAGAACAACAGGAAGGCCGCGAGCGCCGCCGAGCCGATGGCGTAGCCCTTGGTCACCGCCTTGGTGGTGTTGCCCACCGCGTCGAGACGGTCGGTCTTCTTGCGGATCTCCTCGGGCTGGCGGGACATCTCGACGATGCCGCCGGCGTTGTCGGTGATGGGGCCGAAGGTGTCCATCGCGAGGATGTACGCCGCCGTCCCGAGCATGCCCATCGTGGCGACCGCGGTGCCGAACAGGCCGCCGGTGAGGCCGGCCGCCGGCCCGAGCGCCATGACGCCGAGCTTATAGGACGACAGGATGGCGACCGCGATGACGAGCACGGGGACGGCCGTGCACTCGAGGCCGACCGCGATGCCGGAGATGATGTTGGTCGCGGGACCGGTCTTCGACGCCTCGGCGATGGACAGCACCGGGCGGTACTTGTACTCCGTGTAGTACTGCGTGATGTAGACGAAGGCCTGCGAGGTCAGGATGCCGATGAGTCCGCACGCCGAGTAGTAGATCCAGGCGTTGGGGGCTTCCGGCGAGCGCAGCATCCACCAGGCGCAGCCGGCGAAGCCGACGGCCGCGAGGATGGAGGTCACGTAGTAGCCGATGTTGAGCGCGTCCATCGGGTCCTCGTTCTCCTCGGTGCGGACGATCATGACGCCCACGATGGAGGCCAGGATGCCGAGCGAGCGGGCG
>CAZTZW010000078.1:0-9142 GCA_964618085.1 uncultured Elusimicrobia bacterium | reverse complement strand
TACGAGGACGAGGCGCACGTCATGGAGTCCATCCAGGCCGGCGCCAACGGCTACCTCTCCAAGATGCTCCCCGCCGCCGAGCTGGTCAACGCCCTCAAGGCGTTCGCCAACGACGGCGTGATGATCCCTCAGCAGGTGATGGGCAAGCTCCTCCAGGGCCTGCGCCAGATGAACTCCGGCGAGGGCTCCTCGCCCGTGGCGCTGACCAAGACCGAGATCCGCGTGCTCGTCCTGCTCGGCTCGGGCATGTCCAACAAGGAGATCGCGGCGAAGATGGACTGCTCGGTGAAGACCATCAAGAACCATCTCAACGCCATCTTCCAGAAGCTCGAGGTCAGCAACCGGACCGAGGCCGTCGTGAAGGGCATCGAGATGGGCCTGATCTCTCCCGAGGACCCCAGCTGAGACTGGGGAGCGATCCCGCTTGACGCGAGAGGAGTTCGCCGCCCAGTGCGAGCGCGGGGCTTTGGAGACGTCGGCCCTGCCGGTGACTTCCGCCATCCTGCGCTGGACCTCGGAGCAGCTTCGTAAGGGCGAGCCCGCCTGGTGGAAGGGCGTGGCCAAGGCCTGGGAGAAGCGCCGCTTCGTGGCCTGGTCCGAGGCGTGGACCCTCTACGTCGCCTGCCTGCACTTCGAGGCGCTCAATGACGCGGACTGCCCGCTGGTCCCTTATTTCCCGTCCTGCGGCGGCACGGCCGAGGCCGACCCGTCCGTCGCGCTGGCGCGCTTCTTCGTCGCGCCGCCGCCGAGCTTCCACGAGAACCTGAGGTCCAAGCACCGGCGCAGCTACCAGCTCGGCCGCTCCATCCTGTGGATGAGCCCGGCGATGCTGTTCTTCCACAAGCGGCGCCTATCGTACTACCTCGTGGCGGTCAACGCGGGAGCCGGCCTCGATCTGGCCGCGGACCTGGTCGCCCCCAACAGGGCCTTCTTGTCGGACTTCATCGAGGCGCGCGTGGGCCTGGACCCCGAGCCCCTCGTCATCGAGGACATCATCCATCGCCGGTGGCTGACCGCCGGGTCCTATCCGGACGACCTGGGCGCGATCGCCCATCTCGACAAGGCCATCGACACGGTCGCCGCCGCCAACAAGGACGACGCGTCGTTCATCCAGCTCGCGCCGTGCCCGGCCGATAAGGCGCCTACCTTCCTCGCCAAGAACGTCCCGGTGGAGGAGGACGCGGGCCTGCTCGTCTTCAACATGGCCACCACCTCGCGGATGGCCGACGACGAGTACGCCGTCTACGCGAAGGCGATGGCGTCGACGCTCGGCAAGTGGGGGGACAGGGCCCTGTGGGTCGAGGTGGAGACCGTGCGCGGAGAGACCTACTCCTCCACCCTCCAGCTGCGGGTCCACCGCGTGGTAGAGGGGCAGCTGCGGAGCCTGGTCATGGCCACCTTCGAGCTCGGCACCGGCAAGTACCAGTACTCCGACGCCAGCGCCGCCTTTCTGAGCGTCGAGCCGTCGGGTAAATGACGGGAAGGGAGGCACGGTCATGATGAGACATCTGCTGACAGTTGCGCTGTGTTGGGGCTTGTGCGGCGTCGCGCGCGCCGCGGACGCCGTCTCCCCGTCGTGCCCCGACCTGTCGGGCCGCTTCGCGTGCCCCGCGAGCGAGACGTACAAGCAGGCCGCCATGACCGTGGTCGTGAGCAACGACCTCGTGGCGAAGACCTACAGATTCGAATACGACGGGAAGCGGTCTTCCGAGCTCACGGCCGACGGCGTCAAGCGGGCCGGCAAGAAGGGCGGGAAGTGGTCGCGCAACTCCTGCAAGGTCGGCGCGCTGCGCACCGAGACCTTCTCCTCCGAGAAGTCTGCCGAGGTCGCGTCCTGGTCCGAGCAGCGGATCAACAAGGACGGCGACTACGAGGTCACGGTGACCGGGGGCAAGATATCCCTCGTCTGCCGCCGGGCCGCGGCCGCCAAGCCCTGACCGGGCCCCCGCCTTCCCTTAATATAACCGTCTTTTAACCGTCCCGTCCTTGATTTTTAACAGCCCCAGGGGTACCCTTGCCCTATGAGGCCCTGGCGCTCGCGCGCGGGTCAGCTCGTCATCCCGGCGATGCTGATCTTCCCGACGCTCATGCTGTTCGTCTATCTCATCTACGAGACCGCCAAGCTCTCGCGTGAGAAGATCCGCCATCAGTTCGCGCTCGACGCGGCGGCGTTCGTCGAGCTGACGAACTACTCCGACTTCCTCAACCGCACGGCCTACGTCAACGGCGCCTTCCCCATGCGCATCTTCGACGAGGGCTTCAAGGACACCATGATCGACTGCGACCAGAAGGCCGACTGCAAAGGCCCCAAGTCGCTGTGGGACATCCTCTACGAGAACGGCGCCTTCCCGCGCAGCGCCAGCGGCCGGCGCACGTACGACGACCAGGACGTCTGGGACATCCAGTACCACCCCGGCTCCAACTCCGAGGGCATCAACGTGGGCGGCAAGAACGAGGCGCCGCCCGACATGGCCGCCGCCGAGAACGCCGGGGCCTTCCACATCCTCACCGAGGACAACGCCAACCACTTCTGGATCAACTGGGACGACGCCAACCAGGTGTTCAAGCTGTACGTCCAGATCTACCAGCTGCTGGGCTCCGTCGAGGACGCGCAGTACTCGGTGCTCAAGCGCCTGGCCGCCGACCACAGCTTCCTGAAGAAGTCCTACTGGCTCAACACCGGCGACGCGGTCAGCTCCGGCGACGCCGCGGCGTCCGCCTTCGACGCGGCCATGGGCAGCTTCAAGGCCACGCCGTACTGCCACGACCGCTTGAACTTCTTCGGCAACCGCCCCACGGGCTCGGCCTTCCAGCCCTGGCAGGTGTGGACTCCCGAGGGCGAGGTGGACAAGAGCTCGGGCAAGCACATGAAGGGCGTGGCGCCGCAGACCAAGATGCCCGGCTGCGACGGCCTGTTCCAGATCATGTGGGTGGACCACGGCATCATCAAGAAGCTGCGCGAGCCCAACGCCGGCAACAACTACCCCGGCCTGGGCATCTCCATGCGCTGGGCCGTGCCCGGCAAGAACTACTGGAACGTGAACTTCTCGGCCATGCCCCAGCACTTCCCCAACGGCTCGCCCGAGATCCACACCACGGTCTCCCTCGGCGTCAACTCCAAGGCCAGCGTATGGCCCAACCCCACGCCCAAGTTCCAGGTGAGGCAGTACCCGTGATCCGCCTCCCGCGCCGCCGCGCCGGCCAGGAAGGGCAGGCCATGACGGAGACCGTCCTGCTCTTCCCGCTGTTCATGTTCTTCCTCTTCGCCTTCGCCAAGGTGTTCGCCCTGCTCATCCTCGTGCAGAAGCTGGAGATCGCTTCCTTCTACGCGGCGCGGCGCTGGCAGCTGGAGAGCCACCGCAACGCCTCCTACGAGGGCTTCGACGACGGCGCGCTGAAGTCCGACATCACGCAGCGGGTGAAGACCTACCTGGGCTACGGCACGAGCGCCGCCAAGTTCCTCGACCTGACCGAGGCCTGCCGCAACAGCAAGCAGACCGGCGTCAACGTGCAGCGCACCCAGGTGTGGAACATCGTGACGGTGACGGCCTGCACCAGCCCGCTGAACATGCCCTTCTACAAGACCACGGGCTTCGTCTTCGAGTCCACGAAGTACGTCCCCAACCGCGACCGCCCCATCCAGTTCGTGCTCCCCGGCCTGCAGAATTAGGCGGAACAAGTGGTAATATCCGGGGTCGCAGGCCGGTCGGACACCGGCCGCAAAGGAGATTTATCATGAATTGGGCCCGCTTCCGGCTATGGTTCGAGTTCTACTGGATCCATCTCGCCATCGGAATCGTCCTCATGGCCTGTACCCTCCTCCCGCTCTGGTACCTCTCTCGTCTTGAGGAGAGCGTCGCCCGCTACCTCATCGGCATCAACATCATCTCCCTGCCGGGCACGCTCATCAACACGCTCATCTTCGTCTTCCTGCTCTACGTCATGCAGTACGGCGGCTGGACCGACCTGGCCAAGAAGAAGGTCGACCCGACCCGGATCAACGTCAAGTTCGCCGACGTCATCGGCCTGGCCGAGCCCAAGCGCGAGGCCTGGGAGATGGTCCAGCTCATCAAGGACCGCCAGCTCCTGCGCCGCGTCGGCGGCAAGATCATCCACGGCATGATCCTGGCGGGCCCTCCCGGCTGCGGCAAGACCTTGCTCGCCAAGGCCATCGCGACCGAGGCCGGCGTCCCCTTCCTGTCGGCCGCCGGCCCCGAGTTCGTCGAGATCTTCGTCGGCACCGGCGCCGCGCGCATCCGCAAGCTGTTCCGCCGCGCCCGCCTCTACGCCGAGGCACACGGCGCCTGCATGCTCTTCATCGACGAGATCGAGGTCCTCGGCCAGACCCGCAAGTTCTTCGACAACTTCGGCGGCTCCTCCGAGTCCAACTCGACGCTGAACCAGCTGCTCGTCGAGCTCGACGGCCTGACCGACAACGACGCCAACGTCATCGTCATCGGCGCCACCAACGCCAACATCGACGTGCTCGACCCCGCGCTCGTGCGCCCGGGCCGCCTCGACCGCATGATCCGCGTCGACCTCCCCAACCTCAAGGAGCGCAAGGAGATCTTCGAGTACTACGCCAAGCGCATCAAGGTCGACCCCATGCTTGACTTCGCCCGCCTGGCGCGCAAGACCATCCGCTACTCGCCCGCCGAGGTCGAGAACGTCCTCAAGGAAGCCATCCTCATCGCGACGCGCGAGCAGCGCGAGATGATCACCTACAAGGACTGCGTGAAGGCCCTCGACCGCATCGAGCTGGGCATCGCGCACCGCCTGAACATGTCGGCCAAGGAGAAGGAGATGACCGCCTTCCACGAGGCCGGCCACCTCGTCCTCGTCTACATGCACCACCCCACCAACGACGTCTTCAAGGCCTCCATCGTGGAGCGCGGCGGCGTACTGGGCGTCGTGCACTCGGTGCCGCGCGAGGAGATCTTCTCGCGCGACTCCAACACCATCTACGCCGACATCATGGTCTCCCTCGGCGGCTACCTCGCCGAGAAGATCAAGTACAACGTCACCACCGAGGGCGTCGGCTCCGACTTCTCCAACGCCATGAAGCAGGCGCACTACATGGTCTGGATCCTCGGCATGGGCCAGAGCGGCCTGGTCGGCAACTTCCACGCCCTGCCCGAGGCCTCGCTCGCCGAGGAGACCAAGCGCAAGCTCGCCCACGACACCGAGGCGATGCTCGCCAAGGCCATGGCCGACGCCGAGAAGACCCTGCGCGCCGAGTGGCACATCGTCGAGCGCTTCGTCGCCGAGCTCCTCAAGCACGAGGAGCTGGACTACGACGAGATCGTCGCCATCTTCCAGTCCTACGGCAAGCCGCCCCGCGCCCTGCCCGCCGATCTGACCTGAGCCTGGCGCTGCGGCGGGCGGGGCCCTTTGGGGCGACGCGCCCACTTCGCCGGCGAAGTAAGATTATCGTTGGCAACCGCGCTGGCGCAGCATGATTGTCGTTAGTGGCCGGCGGGGTTGAAAACCGGCGCACGCCCGCTATACTGTGCGCGTGCGCAGCCTCGCCGCGTTGACCCTCGCCGCGACCCTCTTCGCCGCCTCCAAGGCCACGCCGGTCGTCGCCGCGCTCCTGCGCCAATTGTCCGCCGAACAGGCGGCCGCCTTGGGCGCGTCGCCGCCGTTAGCCTCCGTGGCGGGAGCCATCCCCGCCGAGCAGCGTGAAGCCGCCGCCGCCTCGCTGCGCCCCCTGGAGACGGGCGCCCCGCCCGCGACCTTGGTCGAACTGACGCGCGCCTATCTCCTTCTCTCCCGAGCAGCCGACGCGGACCGTGTTTCCCGCCTGGCCGCCGCCGCGATGCCGGGCGCCGACGGCCACGCCTTCCGCGCCTGGGCCGCCGCCCAAGCCGGCGACCACGCCTCCGCCGCCGCCGCCGCCCGCGAGGCGCTCAGACTTGAGCCTGGACGCAAGGACGCCCTCGCCGTCTTGAAGCTCACGGAGGGGCGCGGCGAAAGCATGGCCAGACCCGATACCGAGAAGCCCAGCGCTCAGCCTGCGGTGAGGCCTGTGGCAGACCAGTCTCATGCTATCGAACGCCAGGAAAAGGCTCGCGCGGGGCTGCGTCTATTGGGCGAAGCCATCCGTGCTCGCGACATGGGCGACCGTGCTCGAGCCTTGGAATTGGCGCGTAAGGCCGCGGCGGCGGACCCGCTGTCTCCGGAGCCGCAAGCATTCCTTGAAAAAGTGGCCGAGTCGGGAGATGCGAATGAGAAAGCGTTGGCCGAGACCCTTACGCTTCTGCGTCAGAGCGGGGTGGGCAAGGAGATCGCCGACTTTATCCAAGCGCAGGTGTCGATAAAGTACTCACCGCAGGTCGAGGGAACTCTCGCCTACTATATCGCGGATGAAAACACGATATACCTTTCCAGCGACTTTAACCGGTACTCTCCGATCTTGCGTGCCAACGTGCTCGGGCATGAAGGGCATCATGCCATTCAAGACATACGCGATGGCTTGGCGGTGACCTTGGAGACGGAAATGAACGCCGCAGTTCGTGGCTATGCGGTCCATTATGAGTTGGCCGCAAAAGGCATCCCATCTGCATCAGGCGAGCCGTTGGTGGATGAGCGCCTTCGACTGTTCTCGGAATCCGTGCGGACAGGAAAACTTCACCGCATCAGGAATATGGTCGAGCAAGACTATAAATACAGCGCGGCGCGAGCCAGAGATAGGATAGTTGAGGCCAAGCCCGCTCTTCTGCAAAGGCCGACGGAATACGTTCTGAAGGCGACTGATCTCCCAGTTTTCAGCGGCTCTATGTATGTCCATGAATTGAAAGCGCATTGGCTCATACGTCTGGCGGGTGATGCAGATGGTCTTGAGCGTGCCCTGCGCAAAGACCAAGAAGAGGTAGGATGGTTCAAGCAATGGCGAAACAACCAACAGTCGCGATAGCCGCGCTGATTCTGTTGTGCGCGTCGGCCTGCAAGCGAAGCTTTGTCCCCATTGCGGGTCTATCGTATGAGTTGCCCGCAGGTTGGGAGATTTCCTATCAGAGCGAGAATTCGTTGTTATCGCGAAAACCGACTGCGGGTGTAGGTATGTACTTTCCCATCATCACGGTCCATGTCGATCCCGAGCCGGGTAGTCTGGATGAAAACGAGGCCTCGTATCGCGAGGCGATCGGTGCTGAGCAATGGAGAACGATTCAGCGACGGCCGGATCTCGAAAAGCTGCTTCCGGGCGTGAAGGCCCAGGGGTTCACTCGTCGATATGTGAATTCGTCTGCAAAACTGATGTGGAAGCCAGGTGATGATAAGAGCGACCCGTTAAGCTTGGATTATGTCGAAACGACGGTGTTCGTTCTGGGCTCCGGCGCTGGTTATCAGGTCAAATTCGGCGCCGCTGCCAGCCTATATGAGGGCGCAAGTGTGGACTTCGAAGACTTCTTGAAGGGCCTGAAGTTCGGCGTCAAGCAGCCGTAGCCAGGCGAATCGCCTGGCGGTTCAGTCTTGCTTTGCGGCGGCCTTCGGTTTCCAGTGTTTGCGGAACTTGCCGGAGATCCAAAAATCGAGTTCCTTCTGGAACGCGGCCTTCACCTGGGGCGAGGCGATGTCGAGATCTGTCTTCTTCCCGGAGCCGCGCACGGCCTTCCCATCCGACCCCATTACGACCAGGACGTCGACTGCGGTCTGCAGGCGGCCGTCGAGAGAGGCTTTGTACATCCGTCCGCCCGTGTCGTCCTTGGTCGTGTAGCTGTCGAAGATGAGGATGGAGACGGGGCGGAGCTTATCGGTGGCGGGGTCCCGCTCCATGACGAGGCGCGCGCTCTTCTCGAACGTCCGCTTGGCCTCGCCAGGTGGTTCGATAGCAAGGTCCTTGCTCGGAGCGTTCGGAGCTATGTTCAGGAGCGGGGCGATGTTAGGACGGATGCTGCTCTCCTCTCCGTCGGCTTGGATGGCGCGTATCAATCCCGCCAGGCTCGTGCCTCCGCCCTTCTTGGGAGCGGCGTAAAGGTCCGCCGCTAGGCCGGATAACAGGATGCAGGCTAAGGGTGCGCCGAGTCGCCGCGTCGTTCGGGTCAGCATCGGCTTATTGTAACCAGTAAGGACGGAAATTCAATGCCCCGGCCGGCGGGATTGACAAGCGTGGGGGGACCGCCCATACTTACGCCGAGGGTATGCTTCCTACGATAAGCCTTCTGGCGTTGCTTTGTTCGTTGTGCCTCCCGTCGCTCCATGCTGCCGGAGTAGACGACGCCTGGGACGAGGGTTTTGCCCTCGAGACCGTCGCGACAGCTTCCGAGACCACCGCCAAGACCGTCGCCGAGGCCGCCAAGCCCGAGATTTCTCCTGAACGCCGAGAGGAATTAGAGAAGACGATGCGCGCGCTGGAGCGCACGACCGAGGACGTCGCCAAGCGCTTCCCGGAGAGCCCGAAGGTGCGCACCGCCGCCGCGCAGCAGGCGCTGCAGGCGCGCGACTGGACGCGCGGCCTGCAGCACGCCGAGGCGGCCGTCGAGAAGGCGGAGGCCCAGGGCGATAAGGCCGAGCTGGGCGACGCCCTGCGGATGCGCACGCTGGCGGCGTGGTACAGCCAGGACTATCCGAAGGCGGCCGCCGACGCCAAGCGCGCCTTGGAGTTCAAGCCCGGCGACAAGGTCCTCGGCGGAATCTATCAGCTGTCGAAAGGGCGCGGACGCGGAGCGGCGCCGGCGCGGGGAGCGGCGCCCGGCGACGCCGAGCGCGACCGCCAGCTCGCCGCTTTCCTGGCGGCCTCGCCGCTCGACGACCCGCGGCTGAAGGCCGCCGGCGCGCGCGCGACGTCGCGCGTGGAGGCGATCAAGCGCTTGAACGCCGCCATGGAGCGGCTGAACATGGGGGACCCGCGAGCCGCGCTGCCGATCCTCGACTCCGCGGTGGCGCTGGACCCCATGCTGCCCGACGCGTACATGCAGCGCGCCCTGGCTTGGAGCGCGCTGCGCGACATCACGAAGGCGCTCGTCGAGGTGACCAAGGCCATCGAGCTGTGGACGGCGCGGGGCGACACGGCGAAGGCTTCCAACGGGCACGCGCTGCGCGCGCAGGTCCGCGGCAGGGGCGGCGACCGCGCGGGCGCCCTCGCCGACGCGGACCAGGCCGTCGCGCTCGACGCGGGCAACGCGTCCGGACACGCCGAGCG
>CAZTZW010000077.1:0-9178 GCA_964618085.1 uncultured Elusimicrobia bacterium | reverse complement strand
CCGCGAAGTAACGGGAGCGCGACAGGCGCCCCCGGCCGGACGGCCGGGGGCGTCTCAGTCGCGGTTGGCGGACCAGACGCCGGCGAGCACCAGCCCGCCGCCGAAAGCGGTCCAGCGCGTGAAGGGATCCCCGAGCAGGCCCACGCCGAGCAGGACCCCGACCAAGGGCTGAAGGAAGATGAAGTTGGCCTGGGTCGAGGCGTCGAGGCCCTCCAAGGCGGTGTTCCACAGCCAGGTGCCGGCGATGGAACCGATGAGGACGAGGTAGCACAGCGCCGCCCACGACGACGCCGGCGCCGCGGACCACGAGGCGGGAGAGACGCCCCCCGTCAGGCCCCAGACGGTCGTCGCGGACGCGCCGAACACGGTGGTGATGGCCGCGTACTCCAGAGGCCGCAGCTTCTTGAGCACGGGCTTGCCGATGACGGTGTACAGCGCCCAGCAGGCCCCGTGCGTCGCCAGGATGAGGTCGCCCAGCAGGCGGTCGGAGAACGCGTCGCCCAGGCGCGGCGGGCCTTGGAAGGCGATGAAGGACGCGCCGCTCAGGCCCAGCGCCATCGCCGCGACCTTCCAGCGGGTCAGGCGCTCTCCTAGGAACAGGGCGGAGAGCAGGACGATGGCCACCGGCTCCATGCCGATGAGCAGGGACGCGCTCGTCGCGCTCGACAGCTTCTGCCCGACGGTCCCCAGCACGATGGGCAGGCCGAAGCCGAAGACGCCCGCGACGGCGCAGAGCAGCCAGTCGCGGCGGCCGAGCGCGCGGAAGCGGGCGCGGGCGCTCCACAGCAGCGGGACGTACAGCGCGAGCGCGAGCAGCATGCGCACGAAGATGAGGTCGCGCTCGGCGAAGGCGCGCAGGGCGACCGTGGTCGCGGGGTAGGTCGAGCCGCCGCAGACGTTGGCCAGCCCGGCCAGCCAGGCGTGCACTACGGCTCCGGCGTCAGGACGGTCGCCACGGCATGGCAGGCGATGGCCTCGCCGCGCCCGATCTCGCCGAGGCCCTCGTGGCTCTTGGCCTTGAGGCTGACGCGGGACTCGGGCAGGGCGAAAAGGGCGGCCAGCGAGCGCTTCATGGGCTCGTAGTGCGGCTTGAGCTTGGGCTCCTCGGCGATCAAGGTGCAGTCGAGGTGGATGATGCGCCCGCCCGCGGCGGCGACCTTGCCGAGCGTGTGAGCGACGATCTCCTTGGATGCCAGGCCCTTGAACTTCGGGTCCGACGGCGGGAAGGCGATGCCGATCTCCCCGAGGCCGAGAGCGCCCAGCACCGCGTCGCAGGCGGCGTGGAGGACCGCGTCGCCGTCGGAGTGGCCGACCAGGCCCTTGGTGTGCGCGAGCTTCACGCCCGCCAGCCACAGCTCGCGGCCCTCGGCGAGGCGGTGGATGTCGAAACCGAATCCGACGCGCGGGAGAGCGGCGGCGCCGCCATCCCGCCGTCGCGCCAGGATAGCTTCGGCCATGACCAAGTCCTCCGGGGTCGTTATCTTGAAATTCTCGTAGCTGGACGGCACCACGCTGACCTTCACGCCGTTCTTCTCGACCAATTGGCTCTCATCGGTCGCGTCTGCGTCGTCCTTGAAGCGCTCCAGCGCCGCGGCCAGCACCGAGACCTTGTAGGTCTGCGGCGTCTGCGCGGCCCAATGCTCGGCGCGATCCGGAGTGGCGGCCACGACCGCCGAGCCCTTGGCCACGCGCTTGAGCGTGTCCTTCACCGGGACCGCGGCCACCGCCGCGCCGGTTTCTGCCGCCTTGGCGTAGACGGCCCGGACGATCTCGGGCGTCACCAGCGAGCGGGCCCCGTCGTGGACGGCGACGACGTCGAGCCCCTTCTTCAAGGCCGCGAAGCCGTTGCGCACCGAGCCCATGCGCGTGGGGCCGGCGGACACCACGGTCACCTTCCCCCCCGACAAGCGCGGGCCGTGCTCGTTGAGGGCGTCTTCTCCCAATACGAGCACCACGTGCTCGACCTCGGGCATGGACAGGAAGCACTTCAGCGACCACTCCGCGACGGTCGAGCCTCCCAGCGGCAGGAACTGCTTGGGCTTGCCCATGCGGGAGCCCGAGCCGCCGCTGACGATGATGGCGCCGGCGCGGCTCACGCCTCCTGCCGCTCCCGCCTCTCGGGCTGGGCCTTGGCGAAGATCTGCCGGCCGTGAGAGGTCTGATGGATGGAGGTCACCGTCGCCTCGACGCGCTTGCCGATGGAGCGGCGCGCGTCCTCGAGCACGACCATCGTGCCGTCGTCGAGGAAGCCGATGCCCTGCTCGCGCTCCTTGCCTTCCTTCATGACGAAGACGGACATGGTCTCGCCGGGCAGGACGACGCTCTTGAGGGCCTGCGAGAGGTCGTTGAAGTTGAGGCACACCACGCCCTCGAGGGTCGCCACCTTGTTGACGTTGAAGTCGGTGGTGGCGACGCGCACGCCCATCTCGCGGGCCAGACGCATCACCTTGCCGTCGAGGTCGGAGACCTCGGGGACTTCCTTGTCGAGGATCTTGACCGTCACGCCGTCGCAGGCCTGCAGGCGGGCCAGGACGTCCAGGCCGCGGCGCCCGCGCGCGCGGCGCATCGGCTCCTCGGAGTTGGCGGCCTTCTGGAGCTCGGCCTGGAGGAAGCGGGCCACGAGCACGGTGCCCTGGAGGAAGCGCGTCTCGCACACGTCCACGACGCGCCCGTCGATGACGGCGTGCAGGTCGAGGATGATCATGTCGCTGCCGCGCCGCTTGCTCATTTTAAGCAAGTCCTTGTCCAAGACGTCGAACTCCCCGGACTTGCGGATGGCGATGACCGCGCCCAGCACGCCGAAGGCGAAGTAGCGCAGCAGGGCGAACTTGTCCCAGGTCTGATAGAGGGCGACGTCGCCGATCTGCAGGACCACGTAGTCCACGATCTTCGCCAGCAGGACGCCTCCCGCCCAGCCCATGATGCCGAGCAGGATGTTGAGCAGGTTGAGCTCGGCGATGAGGTACTCCAGGCCGACCATGAGCACGCCCACGCCCAGGCCCACGAGGAGCCCGGTCTGATTGGGAGCGATCTTGCCGTACCAGACGATGGCCGGGCAGGCCAGCACGATGCCGATGCGGAAAAGCCAGATGATCATGATTCCTCCGAGTCCGGGAAGACGGCGGCGGCGGCCTCGCGCAGATCGGCCGCGCCGGTCACCGTCATCCCGGGTATCTTGGGCAGGTCCGACGCGGCGCGCCGCGCCACCACCGCCCGTTTGAAGCCCGCTTTCGCGGCTTCCTTGAGACGCGCTTCCAACTGAGGCACGCGGCCGATCTCGCCGAGCAGCCCGACCTCGCCCACGAGCACGCAATCCGACGGGACCGACTTATCCGCGGCCGAGCCGGCGACCGCGAAGCACGCGGCCAGGTCCAGCGCCGGGTCCTTCAGGCGCAGGCCGCCCGCGAGGTTGACGAAGGCGTCGCGCTCTTCCAGACGCAGGCCCATGTGCCGCTCCATCGCGGCCAAGAGGACCAACACGCGGTTGAGGTCGAGGCCGGTCGCCATGCGGCGCGGCAGCGGGTAGCGGGTGGGGACGACCAGGGCCTGCGTCTCCACGAGCAGGGGGCGCGAGCCCTCGAGCGCGACCGAGACGGCGCGGCCGGGCTGGGCCGGGCCCTTGATGTCGGCCAGGAAGAAGGCGGAGGCGTCGGAGACCTCCTTGAGGCCCTTCTCCCCCATCTCGAAGAGGCCGAGCTCGTCGGTGGGGCCGAAGCGGTTCTTCTGCGCGCGCAGGACGCGCAGCAGGTCGTGGCGCTCCGTGTCGAAGTAGAGGACGGTGTCGACGATGTGCTCGAGCACCTTGGGGCCGGCCAGCGCGCCGTCCTTGGTGACGTGGCCGAGCAGGAAGACCACGGTGTCGCGGCTCTTGGCGGCGCGCACGAGCTCGGCCGAGCACTCGCGCACCTGCCCCACCGAGCCGGGCGTGGAGGCGAGCGCGGGATGCGACACCGTCTGCACCGAATCGAGCACCATGGCCCAGGGCTTCACCTGCTCCATGGTGCCGAGGATCTTGGCCAGCGAGGTCTCGGAAAGGAGGTACAAGGTCTCGGCCGTCAGGCCGAGGCGCTTGGCGCGGCTGGAGACCTGCCGCAGCGATTCCTCGCCGGAGACGTAGAGGAAGGAGCCCTTCTTGGCGAGCAACGCCGCCGCCTGGAGCATCAACGTCGACTTGCCGATGCCGGGAGGCCCCGCGAGCAGGATGACCTGCCCCGGGACCACGCCGCCGCCGAGCAAGCGGTCGAGCTCCGGGATGCCGACGGCGTGCCGCGTCTCGGGCGCCTGCGAGACTTCCTTGAGGGTCGTCACCGGAGAGGAGAAATCGGTGAGCGCCCGGACCCCGCCGCCGGAAGCCGACGACGCCACCGCGTCGACGAGGGATCCCGGCCGCGTCTCCACGACCTCCTCGACCATGGCGTTCCACTCCGAGCACCCGGGACACTGGCCCATGGGCTTGGAGGCGCTATGGCCGCACTGCTGGCAGCGGAAGATGGTCTTCAGGCGCGACATAAATCGGGGCGGGCAGGACTCACCGGCCGGGGGCGATATTCTGCCATTTTCGAGGGCTTTCTGTCGGCCCCCGCGAGTGACGGGAACAACAGCCTTGAGATGCGGCACAGGGGACCGCGGCCTGGACCAGGGAACAAAAGGAGGGCCTCGACCGCATGAATAGTGAACGGAGGTGTTGTCAACAACGCCTGGAGGCGCTGCTCGACAAGAAGGACTGGGACGGCCGCGCGCGCCGTCGCTGACGCGCGGCTTACTTCGACTTCGAGCGGCCCCTCGTGCCGGCGGCGCCGAAGGAGATCATGCCGAGGAGGTAGGCGATGTCGGTGTCCTCGAACATGACGTTGACCCAGCTCTGGTAGCGGGGGACCTCGGCGATGTCCTCGACGCGGCCGCCCACGCGCAGCGACTTGTACACGCGCACGTTGGCGCCGAGGTCGTAGTTCGGCTTGTCGAAGCGGCGGCCGTTGATGACGCGGTTGCGGCCGAAGTCGTAGGCCTGGCCGACGAGGGAGACGCGGTCGAGCACGGGCACGCTGTGGAAGGGGGTCGCGGTCACGCGCGCGCCGCCGCCGGAGCGGATGACGCCGACGGCCACGTCGAAGGTCTTCCCCTCCCAGCCGATGAGCGCGTCGATCTTGTTGGGACGAACGTAGTCCACGTGGCGCGAGGAACGCACGTCATCGGAGACGTTGGCGAGGTTGGAGCCGCCGACGTAGTAGTACTTGCCTGGGCGCGGCGAGATCTTCAGGCCGATGTCGGCGCGCGAGGTGCGCACCAGGTGCTCGTAGCGCCAGTCGTAGTTCCAGTAGACGCTGAACTGGTTGATGCGGCCGAGCACGTCCTTGGCCGTGCCGGCGGCCTCCTTGACCGAGGCGATGGTCTCCCGCACGTCCTCCTTCATGCGCGCGTCGTGCAGGAGGGCGCCGACGGTGCCGCTGGAGCTGGCCAGCCCCGCCATGACGACGTTGGACTTGGCCAGCAGCTGGTCGAGCTTGTCGGTGATGTCGTCGGTGCGGCCCATGGCGCGCTCGAGCTGGGGCTTGGTGGTCGCGATGAGGTCGTTGAGGTTGGCCGTCATCTCGCGGACGTTGGCCACCGTGTCGGTGAGGTTCTCGGTGAGCGTGCCGCGCGGGCCCGGCTTGGTCAGGTCGCCCAGCAGGCGGTCGAGCTTCTCGAGGGCGACGGTCAGGGACTTCTCGATGGAGACGGGGTCCACGCCGCGGATGGTGGAGTTGGCCGCGATGACGCCGGCGGCCCGCTTGCCCTGGTCCACCTGCAGGAACTTGGAGCCGATGATCCCGGTGGAGCCCACGGAGAACACGGCGTCCTGATAGATGTCGACGCCGTGGCGGACCTTGGCGATGACGCGGGCGCCGCCGTCGACGAGTTCGATCTCGGCGACCTGGCCGACCTCGACGCCGGAGAGGCGCACGGGAGCGTCCTTGCTGAGGTTCCCGACGTCGGAGAAATTGACGTAGAGGACGTAGCGGCGCTCGAAGGTCACGTCGCCCAGCAGGAACAGGGCGGTGGCGATGAGCGTCAAGCCCCCGAGGACGAACCCTCCGACCTTGGCTTCCAGGCTCATCGGGCGGCGCCCTTGCCGGCGGCGGCGGGCGCGGGGTCGGCGTCGAACTCGCGCAGCTTCATCTTGATGGGGCCTTCGCTGAGGCCGTCCACGAACTGGCGCACGTAGGGGTTCTTCGTGGTCTTGAAGTGCTCGGGCGTGCCGATCTCCTGCACCACGCCTTCGTGGAACATGGCGATGCGGGAGGCGACCTTGTAGGCGGACTTCATGTCGTGCGTGACCACGATGGAGGTGACCTTCAGCTGTTTTTGGAGGTCCAAGATCAGGTCGTTGATGACGTCCGACATGATCGGATCCAAGCCCGTCGTGGGCTCATCATACAAAATGTAGGAGGGACGGGCCGCGATGGCGCGGGCCAGGGCCACGCGTTTCTTCATGCCGCCCGACAACTCCGAGGGCTTGAAATCCTCGACATCCTTGAGGCCGACGAGGCCCAGGCACTCGGTCGCGATGCCGCGGTACTTCGACTCCGGGATGTCGGTGAGGTAGCGCAGGCCGAAGGTGATGTTGTCGGCGACCGTCATCGAGTCGAACAGCGCGCCTTCCTGGAACAGGTAGCCGAAGCGGCGGCGGTAGTCGGCGATGTCGTGCTCGTCGTGGAGCGTGGTGATGTCGATGCCGTCGACCTTGATGTACCCCTCGCTCGGCGCGTGCAGGCCGATGACGGCCTTGAGGAAGGTGCTCTTGCCGCAGCCCGACCCGCCGATGATGACGAGCGTCTCCCCTTCGGGGATCTCGAGGTCGATGCCCTTGAGGATGGTGCGCGGACCGAAGCGCTTGATGACGCCTTTGGCCTCGATCACGTGATCCCCAGGGCGTTGAGCAGGGCGGTGGCGAAGTAGTCGAGGGTGAGGATGAGGGTCATGCTGAGCACGACGGCCGCCGTCGTGGACTTGCCCACGCCCTCGGCCCCGCCGCGCGTGGTCACGCCCTTGAAGCAGGAGATCATGGAGACGACCCAGGCGAAGATGAAGGTCTTCAGGAAGCCGTGGACGAAATGCTTGATCTCCATCTGGTCGACGATGTCGTGCCAGTAGACGCTGGCGGGGACGCCATACTTCACCTTGGCGACGAAATAGCCGCCGAGGATCCCGGAGAAGTCCGATGCCACCGTCAGCAGCGGCAGGACCATCAGGAAGGCCAGCAGGCGCGGGATGACCAGGTAGCGCACCGGGTCGGTGCCGAGCGTGTACAGCGCGTCGATCTGCTCGGTGACCTTCATCGTGCCCAGCTCGGCGGCGATGGCGGCGCCGGCGCGGCCGGCCACGACGATGCCCGTCATGACCGGGCCGAGCTCCATGACGAGCGCGAAGGAGACGACCGTACCGAGGAAGAGCGGGGTGTTGAAGAAGTGCTTGGAGGTGGCTCCCGTCTGGAGCGCCAGCACCATGCCCGTGAAGAAGGCGGTCATCACGGCGACCGGCATGGACTGCACGCCGATGCGCTCCATCTGCACGAGCGTCTGGCGCCACTCGACGCGCACGCGGGCGCGCAGCAGCCAGGAGTGCGTGGAGCGCACGAGCATGGTGAAATGCCCGGTCTCCTCCGCGGTCTTGAGGAGGAACCCGCCGAACGACCCGAAGATGGCTTCGATCAGATCATCACCCGCGGCACGCGCGCCGAGAGCGCCGTGACCGTCTCGTAGGGGATTGTACCGCACAGACGGGCCAGTTCGGCGGCGGATATCGCCTGCGTCCCCTGGCGCCCGATGAGCACCGCGTCGTCGCCCACGCGCGCCGCGGGGACCGCCGTGACGTCCGCCATGGCCTGGTCCATGGTGATGCGGCCGATGACGGGGCAGCGACGGCCCCCGATGAGGACCTCGCCCCGGTTCGAGAGGGCGCGGGAGAACCCGTCGCCGTAGCCGATGGGCAAGGTCGCCACGCGCGAGACGCGGCGGGCCCGCCAGGTCGCCCCATAGCTGACGGTGGCGCCCCGAGGCACGGTCTTCAAGAAGACGATCTTGGTCTTGAGCGAGAGGACCGGCTCGAAGCCGTCGGCGAGGCCGTAGGCGGCCAGGCCGGGGCGCACCATGTCGAAGCGGGACTCGGGATGGCGCAGGAGCCCGGCGGAGTTCGCCGCGTGCAGCAGGGGCGGCCGCAGGCCCTCCCGCGCGAGGCCCGCCGCGACGCGCTTGAACGCCGTCAGCTGGCGTCGCGTGAAGGCGCGGTCCGACTCCGCGCAGGCCAGGTGCGTGAACAGCCCGGAGACGCGCACGCCGTCCAGGGCGGCCATGCGGCGCACGATGCTCGCGGCGGTCGCGCGGCCCGCCCCGACGCGCCCCATGCCCGTGTCCACCTTCACGTGGCAGTCCACGCGGCGCTTCAGGCGCGAGGCGGCCTCGGCCACGCGCTCGGCGCCGTCGAGGCTGGCGACCATCGGCGTGAGGCCGTGGGCCACGGCGGCCAGCACGCTCTCGAAGGGATACAGGGAGCCCAGTATCAGGACGGGGAGCTTGACGCCGTTCTCGCGCAGCGAGACGCCCTCCTCGACGGAGGAGACGCCGAGCCAGTCCGCGGCGCGGGCCTTCTCGGCGGCGCGGGCGCAGAGCGCGGCGTCGTGGCCGTACGCGTTGGCCTTGACCACGAACATGACCATGGCGCGGCCGGCCTTGCGGCGGAGCTTCCGGAGGTTGGAGACGAGCGCGGCGGCGTCGATCTCGGCCCAGGTCGGGCGGAAGAAGCGGCGCGGGAGGTCCGTCACGAGAACTGGGCCTGGCTCTCCTCGATGTCGGCCGGGGCGTCGACGCCGACGGCCTCGTCGAGGAACCGGGTGATGTTGCGCTCGAAGACCACGGGCACCGAGCCCGTGGGACCCTGGCGCTGCTTGGCGATGATGATCTCGGCCTTGGTCTCGAGCGTGGGGTCGTTGGGCTTGTAGTAGCCCTCGCGGTGGATCATCGCCACCAAGTCCGCGTCCTGCTCGAGCGAGCCGGACTCGCGCAGGTCGGAGAGCTTCGGACGGTTGTCGAGACGCGTCTTGTCCTCGGAGGCGCGCGAGAGCTGGGAGAGCGCGATGACGGGCACGTTGAGCTCGCGGGCGAGCTGCTTGAGGCCGCGCGAGATCTCGGAGACCTCCTGCTGG
>CAZTZW010000076.1:0-9232 GCA_964618085.1 uncultured Elusimicrobia bacterium | reverse complement strand
GGGTCGGCCATCAGCCGGTCGATGAACAAGCCCTCGAGCGTGACCGCGTAGCCCTCGGTCATCGCGGCGTAGGCCGACGCCGGCGCGTGGTCGCCCCGGCGCTTCACGGCGTCGTCGAAGACGACGTGGCCGCGCTCGTGCGCGACGAGCATGAGCCGCTCGACCTTGCGCTGCACGCGCGTCATGCCGTCCAGGCCGAAGGCGGTCGAGACCTCGCCGCGCCCGTCGGCGGACTCGGGCAGGATCTCGATGCGGTGGCCGCGCTCCTTGCTCCACGTGTGCCCGGTCGACACGAACTTCGAGGAGTCGAAGACCACGGCGGCCTCGACGCTCCGGTCCTGGCGCGGCAGCAGGCGCGCGAACAGGGCGCGGGCGGCGCGGGCCGTGACGTGCAGCTCCGGGCCCGCGGGCGGGAACGAGAAATACGCCGCTGACAGCAGCTGGGCCTGGTCGCGCCCCGACGTCCGGGAGACGCTGCCGTCGAACGACGCGCCCAGCGATGCCGCGGGCGCCTCGCCCTTGCGCTCGGGGGCGGCCTCGCCGCCGGCCAAAGAGTCGGCCAGGCGGGAGAGCTCCGCGGCGCTCATCGTGCCCGCCTGCGCGGCCTCCTCCGGCGTCATGCCGCGCGCGGCGGTCACGATGAGCGGCTGAGGGGCGAGGATGGCCGGGGCGGGAGCGGCGATGATCCTGGGCGCCTCGGGGATGATGAGCGACGGCGCGCCCGGAACGGTCAGCGACGGGGTCAGCGAGCCCGCCGCGGCGCCGGGCCCCGTCCCGGGCAGGATGATGGCCGACGGCGGCTTGACCGCGGGCACGACGGGGCGCGCCGTCTGAACGGCGAAGGCGGGCGCGGGCGTCAGCAGCAATGCGAGCAGCAGTCTCATGCCCTCAGTATAAGGACGAGCGGCCGCGCCGACATGAGTCCATCGGCCCGGCGGACGTGGGACCAGGCCCAGGCCCATTTGACGGTCCCCGGCGGGAATAGGTATCCTTCCCTCGTCGGCAACATCCTCGGAGGAATCACCATCATGGCCGCCCCCACTCCCGCTCCCGCCTCGCAGGTCCGCCCCGGTCTCGAAGGCGTCGTCGCCACCGACACCAAGCTGTCCATGGTGGACGGTCAGAACGGCGTGCTCATCATCGCGGGCTACCCCATCGAGGAGTTCGCCGGCAAGGTGTCCTTCGAGGAAGCGGCCATGCTGCTGTGGACCGGCCACCTCCCGTCGAAGGAAGAGGCCCCGGGCCTGCAGAAGGAGCTCGCCGGCTATCGCGCCCTGCGCCCCGAGACGCTCGAGATCATCAAGACCGCGCGCAACGCCCCGCCCATCGACGCCCTGCGCATGGCCTGCGCCACGCTCTCGCTCGACGTCTCCAACCCCAACGACATCTCCCCGGCCGGCGACCTCGCGCTCGCCAAGCGCCTCGTCGCGCGCTTCCCGACCGTCATCGCCGCGCACTCGCGCCTGCGCCAGGGCCTCGAGCCCATCCAGCCGCGCGCCGACCTCGGCCTCGCCGCGAACTTCCTGTTCATGACCTTCGGCGTCGAGCCCGACCCCATGGCCGCCAAGGCCCTCGAGACCTACTGGGTCACGGTCTCCGACCACGGCATGAACGCCTCCACCTTCACCGCGCGCGTCATCGCGTCCACCCGCTCCGACATGGTCAGCGCGGTCACCGGCGCGGTCGGCGCCCTCAAGGGCCCGCTGCACGGCGGCGCCCCCGGCCCCGTCCTCGACATGCTGGTGGACATCAAGTCCGCCGGCAAGGCCGAGGCCTGGCTGCGCAAGGAGATCACCGAGGGCCGCCGCATCATGGGCTTCGGCCACCGCGTCTACAAGGTGCGCGACCCGCGCGCCGAGGTGCTCGCCAAGACCGCCTCCGAGATGGCCGGCGCGCACCTGCAGAACACCAAGCTCTACGACCTCGCCCGCTCCGTCGAGAAGACCGCCATCAAGGTCCTCGAGGAGCTCAAGCCCGGCCGCAACCTGAAGACGAACGTCGAGTTCTACACCGCGCTCGTGCTGCAGTCCATCGGCCTGCAGCCCGACCAGTTCGTCTCCATGTTCGCCTGCGGCCGCGTCGCCGGCTGGACGGCGCACGTCATGGAGCAGCACGCCCAGGACCGCCTCATCCGCCCCCAGTCCGAGTACGTCGGCCCCAAGGGCCTCAAGCTGAACCGCTGACGCGGCGCCTCAGCGCGGGGACGGCAGGAGCGCCCGGACGTCGCGCGAGAGCTGCGCGTACAGCGAGCGCACCCAGGGCGGCGAGGCGATGGCCGGCATGGCCTGCGTCCGCGGGTCCACGGGCGAGATGATGACGATGGCGCGCTCGTAGCCGGTCTCCGCCGTCGCCACGAAGACCTCCTCGATGAAGTGGTTCCCGATGGCGATGCAGCCGATGGAGACCTTGTCGCCGTGGATCATGATGAGGTCGCCCAGCGGGCGGTGGTCGTACGCGACCTTGCCGTCCCTCTCGACGCGCGCGCTGCGGCCGTCGGCGATGCCGCGCTTCATGTCGAACTCGTTGGGATAGCCGACCTTGAGCGCCAGGTGGAAGCGGCTGTCCGGGTTGAGCGACTCGACGCGGTAGACGCCCTCGGGCACCTGCTTGTCGCCCTGGCGCAGCTTGGGACCGAGCTCTCCGCTGGCCGCCGTGAAGGGGTAGGAGCGGATGAACTTGAAGGAGCCGTCGGGCCCCGCCGCGTACATCTCCAGGCGCCGCTCGCTCTTCAAGCCCAGGAAGAGGATCTTCGACGGCGGATAGGCCACGCCCGCGCGCTGGAAGTAGGGACCGAGGCGCTTGCGCACGGATTCGCCGAACTGCGCGACGCGCTCGGCCGTGCGCCGCTCCGCCGTCTTGGGCGCCGCCCCGCTCACGCCGCGCAGGGCGAGCAGGAGGGCCGCCAGTCTCCACATGGCATGGAGTTTAGCCCGGGACGGCGAGTTTATCCAGCCGCTTGAAGAGCTCGTCGACGTCCGTCCCGTCCTGGTAGAGGCCGAAGCCGAAGCGCAGGCGGTCGCCGCGCGAGTCGGTGAGCACGCCCAGGTCGCGGGCCAGCCTGCCGCTGAGCTCGGGCGCTCCCGGGACGCGGAACGTCAGGAAGTGCCCCGCCTTGCTCAGGTCGGCGCCCAACAGCGACTCCGTGGTGAACGGGCCGCGGGGCTTCTCCGAGAGCTTCGTGAGGAAGCGGCGCTGCAAGGTGCGCACGTAGGAGTCGGACTTCTCCACGGTCAGGCCGTTCTCGGCGCGCCAGCGCATCACCGCGTTGAGGCGGTACAGCCCCGACGGGTCGAAGGTCGAGCCCCAGAAGCGCCAGGCGCCCTCGCCGTAGCCCACGGGCGCCTTGATGGGGCCCTCGAGCGCGGAGAAATCCGCGAACCAGCCCGTGTTGCGCGGGCGCAGAGAGGAGCCCGGCGGCACGACGAGGAAGCACGCGCCCTCGCCGGCCTGCGCGTACTTGTAGCCGCCCGCCAGGTAGAACGCGCGGCCGCAGGCCTTGGTCAGCGCCGTGGGGACGGCCATGAAGCCGTGATAGCCGTCGATGACGACGACGGCCGGGCTCGGCGCGGCCTGCGACAGCTCGGCGAGCCCCTCGTCGCTCAGACGCAGCCCGCTGTTGAAGAAGACCTGGCTGAAGTACACCAGGTCGTGCCCGCCCTTCCCGGCCTCCGCCCGGAAGCGCGGCACGAAGGAGTGGAACGGCTCGACGGGCACGCGCTCCACGACGGCGCCGTCCTCCTCCAGGCGCGCGAGCTGCCGCGCGAAGGAGTGGAACTCGGAATCGGTCGTGAGCACCCGCAGCGGCCGGTCCTGGGGCAGGCAGGAGAAAAGGCGCGCGACGAACTCGTGCGTGTTGGGCGCGAAGGCGATGGCCTCCGGGTCGGGGAGCTTGAGCGCCTCGGCGATCCAGCGCTGGGCCTCGGGGAGGACGCGGGAGAAGACGACGTGCCACTTGTCGTCGCGCATGGCCGCGGCGTCGTCCCAGGCGGCGAGGTGGGCGTCGCGCGTGACGTCGGGCCACGGATGGTGGCTGTGCGCGGCGAAATGCAGCCGGTCGCCCAGCCAGGTCAGGAAGCGGCCGTAGTGCTGCTTGTGGCTCACGCCGCCCCGTGCGAGAAGCCCAGCTTGCGCGCGGCCTTCGCCGGCAGCGGCGGCAGGGCCGAGCGCGGGATGAGGAAGGTGGACAGGTTGAACAGGTCGCCGAACACCTTGTGCGAGGCCGCGGCCTTGTTCAGGTATTGATGGCCCGAGGAGCCGCCGGTGCCGATCTTGGTGCCGATCATGCGCAGGACCATCAGCGCGTGGCGGTGGCGCCAGATGCCGAACTGCTCGTCGACCTCGACGAGCTTCTCGAGGAGACGGTAGGGCGCGTTGAGGATGGGGCGGTCGCGGTAGAGCTGGATGAACAGGGCCGACAGCAGGGCCTTGTGCGAGAGCCGCCAGCCGGCCTCCGCGCGCAGGCGCTCGTAGCGCGCCGGGTCGAGCACGGCCTCGAAGCTCTCGGCGGTGCCCTTCAGCGCCTCGAGTTCGCGGGCCCTCTCCGCCGGCGACAGCGCCGGGTTCGCGCGGATGGTCGCCTCGTCGTGGGCGAGCATGGCCTTGACCGCCTTGCGGTAGTCGCGCCAGAAGTCGAAGCCCTCGAAGCGGGTGAAGGGGGTGCGCTCGAGCCAGCGCTCCACGAGGGTGAACAACGACGGCCCCCCGGCCGCGGACAGCACCAGCCGGCGGTGCTCGGGCTTGAGGCGCTTGAAGTAGGGCGACTCCTCGTAGCGCACGCGGCGCGTGTCGGACAGCCCCAGCTTCAGCTCGAGCAGGCGGAACTGGTAGCTCTGGAAGCCGGAGGCCGGCGTCAGCGAGTCGCGGAAGTCGAGGAAATCGAGCGGCGTCATGGTCTCGAGCACGTCGAGCTGGTCGACGAGCAGGTTCTGGATCTTCACGACGCGCGTCAGGTGCGCCACCGCGGCGGGCACGCGGTCCTCGCGCACGACGCCGCCGGAGAAGTCGGCCAGCACGGCGTCGAGCTCGTGCAGGATCTGCTTGAACCACAGCTCGTAGGCCTGGTGGGTGATGATGAAGAGCATCTCGTCGTGCGCGGGCCTGCCCTTCACGCGCGACAGCGGGCGCTGGGAGCTGAGCAGACGCTCCAGGCCCAGGTATTCGGCGTAGTAGACCGGCTTCTTGCTGCTCATGTTCGCCTCTCTCAGTCCCCGATGATGCGCCGCGCGGTCTTATAGCGCTTGCGGTAGTAGTCGCTGTACAGGCTCTCCATGCGCACGCCCTCGCCGGGGTTGGCTTGGTGGATGAAGATGCCGTTGTTGACGTAGATGCCGACGTGCCCGATGCCGCGCCCCGCGTCGGCGCCCGAGAAGAAGACCAGGTCGCTCATGCGCAGGTCCTTGGAGGACTCCAGCGCCTCCCCTTCCTCCGCCATCTGCTCGGATGAGCGCGGCAGCTTGATGCCGTTCTCCCGGAACACCTTGCCCACGTAGTCCGAGCAGTCCTTGGGCAGGGGGCGCTTCTTCTCCTCCTCCGGCAGCCAGGTCCGGGCGGTCCGGACCACGGCCTTGGCCTTGGCGGGGACCGGACGGGGGGCCCGCCGGCGCTCGCCCCCGCCGCCGCAGCCGGCGGCGAGCAGGAATGCCGGTAAAACAAGGAGAAAAGCCCTTCTCACGGCGCAATGATACTAATTCGCGCTAGGCCCATCGACTCCTTCCCACCTGGGCCTAGGCCCATCGACCCCCACCCCCCTAGGTCTACCGCTCCTAGACGGCATATGGACCCCGTGTTATCCTCCCTATTAATGCGGATGCGGGCCGTCGTCGTCGCGGCCGTTTTCGTCGCCCTGGGGGCCTTCTCCCTGCCCGCCCGCGCGGCCGACCATCGCCTGGTGGCCGCCTTCGACAAGACCTTGACCCCTCTGGAGCGGGCCATCCTGGCCTCCATCCTCACCAATCCCGCCAACGACGCCGAGTTCGACGGCGACATGCGGGAAGCCCAGAAGGACGCTCCCTCGCTCGCCCTGGCCCAGGCCAAGTGGCGCATGCGCATGGCCGAGTTCTCCCAGGGCGACCGCACCGCGCCCGACCCGAACCTCCAGGGCACCTACCGCACCTATCCTGAGATGCTCACGCCGCCCATCCGCGCCTACCTGGCGCGCCGCCTGCGCGACCTGCAGGTCCGCGGACAGGCCGGCGACCCCAAGGCTCAGGAGGCCTATGAGGGCCTGCGCGACTACCTGAAGACCGTGCAGGACAGCCTCGACAACAACAACGGCACCTTGGCCTGGTACCCGCGGCAGATCGTCTCGGGCATCATGGCCAAGTACCGGGAGGAGCTCACCGAGTTCCTCGGCACCGAAGCGGCCCGCAAGGCCCTGCGCGACGGCCCCGCCGCCGTCGCCGAGCTCAAGCGCCGCCGCGACGCCGCCGCCGAGGCCATCCAGCAGGCCGCCCGCGCCGAGGAAGAGCGCCGCCGCCGCCAGACCGTGGCCGGCTCGACGAGCACCGTCAGCGGCTCGACCGCGACGGTCGTCGGCTCCACCGCCACCGTCGTCCCTTCCTTGCCCGTCCCGGGCGTCATCGAGACCGACGCGCAGCGCACCGCGCGCCTGCAGCTCGAGGCCGCCGAGCGCGCCGCGCGCGCCGGCAAGCCCGGCCTGGTCTTCGACGGCGGCGTGGTCCCCGGCGACGAGGTCCCCCCGGTCTCCGCCGGCGCCGATATGGGACGGCGCGCCGGCCTGGTGGTGCCCGATTCCTCGATGCCCAACATCACGGGCCCTCGCGTCGAGCCGCCGTCCATGACCGACGAGGACGTCCTGCTCGCCTCCATCCAGGGCCCCCGCGGCAGCGGCAAGAAGTCCTGGAAGGAGCGCACCCCGCATGTCGGCGGCGCCCTCGTCGGCGCCGTCATCGGCTTCCTGCTGGGCGGCCCCATCGGCGCCGCCATCGGCGCCGTCATCGGCCTCGGCCTCGGCATGGTCGGCGCCAACATGCTGTTCAAGTAGCGACTTGCTACAATCCCCGCCGTGAACGCCGGCTCCCTGCGCCTGACCGTCTTCCTGTCCGTCCTGGCGCTGGCGACCCTCGCCGAGTCCCTCCTCACCCGCCGCGCGCCGCAGGCCGCCCGCGCGCCGCGCTGGCTGGCCAACTTCGGCCTCATGCTGCTCGGCAGCCTCGCCATCCGCCTCGTCCTGCCCGTCGCGGCGGGCGAGACCGCCGTATGGGCCGAGACGCGCGGCGTCGGCCTCCTCAACCGCTTCTCCTGGCCGCTGCCCCTGAAGCTCGCGCTGGGCTTCCTGTGGCTGGACTTCGTCATCTACTGGCAGCACCGCTTCCTCCACGAGTGGCCGGCGTTCTGGCGCCTCCACAAGGTCCACCACCTCGACCTGGACCTCGACGCCAGCGCGGGCGTGCGCTTCCACCCCGTCGAGTACCTCGTCTCCATGCTCATCAAGATCGCCGCCGTCGCCGCCGTCGGCGTCCCTTTCCTGGGGGTGCTGGTCTTCGAGATGGTGCTCAACGCGGTCTCCACCTTCCACCACGCCGCGATCGCCCTGCCGCTCCCGCTCGACGCCTTCCTGCGCCGGTTCATCGTCACGCCCGACTACCACCGCGTGCACCACTCCGTCGAGCCCGACGAGACGAACTCCAACTACTCCTTCAACCTCACGGTCTGGGACCGCCTGTTCGGCTCCTACGTCCCCCAGCCGCGCGCCCCCCACGCGTCCATCGCTTTGGGCCTGCGCGAGCAGCGCGACCCCGCGGCCTGCGCCTCGCTCCCGAACCTGCTGGCCGTCCCCTTCCGCCGCGCATGAAGATCCGCGGCGAGCTGAACTTCAACGGGGAGGAGCGCCGCCCCTTCCTGATGTCGGGCCCCAGCGAGCCCGACGACCATGTCGCCCACAAGCTCGGCGCCTACATCCTGTTCTGGGACTACCAGCCGGTCACCGACGCGACGACCAAGCTCCCCGCCCTCAACAACTTCGAGTTCCTCCCCGACCTCATCGCCTTCGACGCCGGCGGCGAGATCGTCCTCTGGGTCGAGTGCGGCAGCACCACCATGCACAAGCTCACCAAGGTCACCCGCCGCGCCCCGCGCGCCCGCATCGTCATCATGAAGGAGCAGGAACGCTCCGCCGAGATGCTGCGCAAAGACCTCCTCTCCGGCTTCGACCGCCCCGAGCGCATCGAGATCCTGGCCTGGCCCGACAAGTCCTACAAGGAGTGGGTCGCCCTCGTGGGCGACCGCGCCGAGGGCTTCGGCGAGGCCTCCGGCCACATGATCAACGGCGTCGTCAACGAGCAGCCCGTCCTCATCGAGTTCAAGTCCTACTGATTGACAAAGGGGACAGGCACCTACGTCAACATCAGATAAGCCGATGAATGTTGACGTAGGTGCCTGTCCCCTTTGTCAACTTCTGGGGTAGAATAAGGCGTGGACCTGAGCAGCGTGGGTCTTGCCGCCGTCCTGGCCCTGACGCCTCCCGCCGTCCCCTCCGGCATCCCCGCTCCTTCTTCCGCCGCGAACGCCGCGCCGACCGTCGTCGCGCGCCAGGGCGCGGCGCTCACCGGCTGGACCGATTACCTGAACGCGCTCTCCGACGCGTCCGTCGTGGCCGTGGGCGAGAAGCACGACGAGGCCCGCCACCACGAGGTCCAAGCCGAGGTCGTCCGCGAGCTCGCCGCGCGCGGCCTGCCGGTCACGGTCGGCCTGGAGATGGCGACCCCCGAGGACCAACCCACGCTCGACGCCTTCCTGTCCGGCGCCATGAGCGAGGCTGATTTCGCCGCCTGGTGGGTGAAGGCCTGGCGCTTCCCCTTCGCGCTCTATAAGCCCATCTTCGACGCGGCCCGCGCCGCGCGCCTGCCGGTCGCCGGCCTCAACGTCCCGCGTCCCCTCATAAAAGAAGTGGCCCGCAAAGGCCTGGCGGGCCTGAGCCCCGCCGACCGCGCGCTCCTGCCCGTCTCCATCCAGGAGAGCGGCGACGCGCGCTACCGCGCCTTCGTGGAAGCCTCGCTCGACGACCACGGTCCCATGCCGCCCGCCCGCCGCGCCAACATGCGCGAGGTCCAGGCCGTGTGGAACGAGGCCATGGGCGAGCGCGCCGCCGCGCTGGCCGCCTCCGGCCGCCTCGTCGTCGTGGTCGCGGGCCAAGGGCACATGTTCTACGGCGGCGGCGTCCCGGAGAGCGCGGCCCGCCGCGGCGCGCGCGCCGTGACCGTGCTGGCCTACC
>CAZTZW010000075.1:0-9302 GCA_964618085.1 uncultured Elusimicrobia bacterium | reverse complement strand
GGACGACGACGCGGGCGCGTCCGCCGGCCCGCTCCCGGACGACGTCGGCGGTGCCGTCGGTCGAGCCGTCGTCGACGACGATGACCTCGAAGTCGCTCCGCGTCTGCGCGAGCACGGAGTCCAGCGCGCGCCCGATGAGGGCGCGGCGGTTATAGAGCGGGATGACCACCGAGCAGAGCATCAGGAGGCCCCCCGCAGGGCGCGCTTGGCCTTCTGCGCGGCCAAGGTCACGGGCGTGGGCAGCAGCGCCCAGAACCGCCACCACAGCCGGCGCCCGCCGAAGCGGCTCGTCTCGCAGCGGGCCAGCAGCTCGCGCGCGCGGGCGCGCTCGCCGGCCAGCACCAGCTCGGAGGCCGTGTTCAATTGGTAGTGCGCCACGTACTCGCGCAGGTGGCGCGCCGCCTCCCCGCGGACCTCGCCCGAGGACAGGAGGCGCAGGCCGGTCTTGACCAGCTCGAAGTCGACGGGCTCCGAGCGGCCGTCGTCGGCCCGGTTCTCGGCGTCCTGGCGGTAGACGGCGCCGACGGCGCCGCTCACGGCGACGGGGAAGCGGGCGCCGATGCGCATCCACAGGTCGAGGTCCTCGCCCAGGCGCACGCCCTCGGGGAAGCGGCCCGCCGCCGCGAACGTCGCGCGGGGCACGGCCGCGGCCGAGGTCCAGAGGACGGGACCGGCCAGCGCCTCGCGGAAGTAGTCCTCGATGAGGACGTCGGGGGCGCCGCCGCGCAGGAGCGGCGTGCGCCAGACGCTCCGGCTGCCGTCGGCGCGGACCTTCTCGAAGGACGTCCCGTAGGCGCCGGCGCCGGGGTATTTGGCCTGCAGCTCCCGGATGAGCGCGAGGAACTCGGGTTTGTGGACGTCGTCGGCGTCCAGGAAGGCGACGGACGCGCCGCGCGCCTCGGCGATGCCTCGGTTGCGCGCGGCCGAGACGCCGGCGTTGGCCTGCGCGAGCACCTTCACGCGGGGGTCCTTCACGGCGCGCGCGGCGTCCCCGCCGCCGTCGGTGGAGCCGTCGTCGACGACGACGACCTCCAGGTCCCCGAAGGTCTGGGCCAGGACGGACTCCAGGGCGCGCCGGATGGTGGCCGCCTTCTGGTACAGCGGGACGACGACGGTGAACGCGGGAGAGGACACGCTAGCCTCCCCCCCGGCGCAGGCCCAGCCGGCGGGCGGCGGAGGCCAGGGCCCGGTGGGCGCCCAACGGGACGGCCGCGTCCCAGCCCAGCTCGAGCCAGGCCCGCGGCGACGAAGGCGCCGCGCGGACCGCGCCGGCCTGCGCCTTCACGGCCGCGAGGCGCTCGCCGCCGTGATAGTAGTAGTAGCCCGCCTCGCGCAGGATGGAGCTCAGCACGTCGGGATGGGCCTCGTAGCGCGCTTCATGCTTGCGGGTCAGATACTCGTAGGCGCGGGCCCGCTTCACGTCCTTGGAAGTGCGCGTGACGCCCGTCGCCTGCATATGATATTTGACCAGGCACTCGGCCGTATAGTCGAAGAGATAGCGCCCGGCGATGCGGATGCTCATCTCCCAGTCCTGGTGGCCGCCGCGGCGCAGCTCGTCTGCCTCGTCGTAGCCCCCGCAGACGTCGTAGACCGCTTTCTTCACCAAAGCGTTGCTGCCGCTGCCCACGACCGCCGAGCCCAGGATGACGCGCGAGGCGTCGCCCCGCACGCGGGCGGGCCGCTCCTTGGGCGCGGCCGCCCCGGGCGCGTAGAAGAGGGTGCCGGAGTAGACCAGGCCCAGTCCGGGCTCCGTCGAGGCGCGGAACACCTCCAGCTGGCGCGCGAGCTTCTCGGGCAGCCACTCGTCGTCGGCGTCGAGGAAGGCGACGTACTCGCCGCGGGCCTCGCGCAGGCCCGTGTTGCGCGCGGCGCAGCCTCCCTTGTTGGCCTCGTGCGAGAGCAGGCGCACGCGCCCGTCGCTCTGGCACAGCGCCTTGGCGGCCTTGGCGGTGCCGTCGGTCGAGGCGTCGTCGACGATGAGCACCTCCAGGTTCCGGTGCGTCTGCGCCAAGGCGCTGACGACCGCGCGCGCCAGGAAGGCCTCCATGTCGTAGGCCGGGACGATGACCGTCACCAAGGGCTCAGGAGGCACGCGCCCTCCCTTTGACCGGCGCCGCGGCGACGAGCAGCAGGACGACGGCCGCGACCGAGCCGGCCGAGCCCAGCAGGCGCGGGTCGCCGAGCAGGCGCGCCGCGGCCAGGGCGGCTCCCGCCGCCGGCAGGACCCAACGCCGCGCCGCGGGCCACTCCGCGAACAAGGCGTAGACGAGCAGGTTATCGACGAAGAAGATGTCCATCGAGAAGTGGATGCCGAGGTGGAAGAACAGCGCGGCCGCGCACACGGCGCGGAAGGCCCGCAGGGAGACCAACGCCGGCAGGAACGCGAACTCGACGCCCACCGAGGACCAGTCGAGGAACTCCCAGAACGCGGACGGGGCGCGGGCGAGCATGAACTCTCCGAGCCAGGTCGGCCGCTCCGTGGCGTAGACGTTGGCGACCATGTGCCCCATCGCGCTCCGGGTCCCGAGGTCGAGCCAGCCGGTGGTCAGCTTCGCCAGGGCCGCCGTGGACATGGCGAGCGCGACGAGCAGGGCCAGCAGGGCCAGCGGCCAGGCCGGCGAGCCGCCCCGCGGCTTCGGGTCGACGGCATACGCCCGTCCCCAGCCCGAGAAGGACATGACCGCCAGCGCGGCGACGATCAAGATGTCGTGGTTGATCTTGCCGAAGGAGTACTCGAAGGTGTTGCCCAGGAGCGTGACGGCCGCCAGAGCGAGCCCGACCTCGCGCGTGCGCCACCCCGCCAGCAGAGCCGCGGTCAAGGCCGTCGCCGCGGCGGCCAGCAGCCACAAGACCGGAGCCGGCGGGTGCTGACGGAACAGGAGACCGAGCCCCACGGGCGGCGTGTAGAAGTAGGCCGGGAACTCCGCCATCCAGAGGTAGCGGGGAGTCGCGTAGACGAGGAGGCCGAGGCAGAACAGGATGCGGCCGAGCCCCAGGCTCTCGTCGCTGACGCGGTACTCCTCGAACAGCCAGCGCCTCATAGCGGGACCCTCACCGTCTCGCCCGGGGTCCGGGAGCGCTCCAGGCGGCCGTCGCGCCACGCGTAGAGATCGACGTGCCAGACGACCTCGGCCTCGACGGCCCGCTCGCCGGGGAACAGCTCCGCGCCCCTGCGGCCCAGCCAGCGGGCCACGTCCGGCGAGACGCCGGCCCAATAGCCGCCGCGCAGGTCGCCCAGGGGCTTGCCCGGGATGACGTGAGCCAGCAGGAAGCGGGCGACGCGCGAGCGGCCCCAGACCTCGTCGGTCGGCGCGTCCGGCTTGGGCTTGAGCGCGGTCCGCGCCATGGCCTCGAAGTGGGAGACGGGCGCGCGCTCGAAGAGCTTGCGCAGGCTCACGGTCTCCGCGCGGCCGTCGCGGAAGCGGAAGACGACGTCGGCCGTCTCCGTGGTCAGGCGGCCCTGCGCGTCCAGACGCGCGCCCGCGAAGCCGGGCATGAGCAGAGCCGGGTAGGGCTCGCTGCGCTCCTTGGCGAAGAGGTACTGGATGGGGAAGACGACCAGCACCGCCAGGAAGACGCCTCGGACCGCGCGCTCGGAGGGCTCACGCATCGGTCTTCACCAGGCCGTCGTAATGTTCCTCGAGCCGGGGGCCCAGCGTCCGCACGTCGTACTCCGCCTCGACGTGGCGGCGGCCGGCCTCGGCGAGGGCGCGGCGGCGCGACGGGTCGGCCGCCAGGGCCTCGATGACGCGCGCCAGCGCCGCGGCGTCGCGCTCCGGGGCGAGACAGCCCTCGCCGGCGGGTCCCAGCACCTCGGGGATGTCGCAGTGGGTGGTCGAGACGACCGGCAGGCCGGAGGCGGCGGCCTCGATGATGCCCACCGGCGCGCCGCCCTCGGTGTCGCCGTCCTTGGCCGTGACGCTGGGGGACAGGAACAGGTCGTGCGCGTAGAAGGCCTCCCGCAGGCGGGCGTGGCTGAGCAATCCCAGGAAGGTCGTGCGGTCCTTCAGGCCCGAGGCGTCGAGCGCCGCGTGTATCTTCCGCTTCTCCTCCTCCTCGGCGGGCGAGCCGCGGGAGTCGCCGATGACGGTCACGCTCAGCGCGAGGTCGGGGCGGGAGCGGCGGACGAGGCCCAGCGCCTCGAACGCGTAGGGGATGCCCTTCTTCTCCGTGAAGCCCGCCGCGATGAGGACCTTGAGAGTCCCGGGAGCGGCCTCGCGCGGGCGGTATGGGAGGGCGTCGAGGTCCACGCCGATGTGCTGGACGGCCGCCTTCTCCGCCGGGCAGCCCAGGGCGACGAGGCGCTTGCGCATGTGGCGCCCCTCAACGAGGAACAGCGAGCCGCGCGCGAAGAGCTCCGCGTAGCGCTCGCGCCATTCGGGCTTCTGCTCCGGCAGGCGGGTCAGGTCGTAGCCGTAGAAGGTCGTGACCAGCGGCAGGGAGAAACGGCGCGACAGGCCCAGCGCGGCGTGCCCGCTCGGCCCGAAATGGGCGTGGACGAGGCGCGGCCGGTCGCGCAGGACCGCCGCGGCCATGGCCGGCGCGACGCCCGTCAGGCGCTCGCCAACGCGGTTGATGAGGGCCCACGGGCGGCGCCCCCCCCAGTCGAACTCGCGCACGACGGGGGCCGGGAAGGCGTCCGCGTTCTCGCGGCTGGAGCAGTAGACGACGGGCTTCCAGCGCCGCAGGTTCGAGAGCTGGCCGTGTATCCAATTCTCGGTCAGCGGGAGGTAGGCTCCCAGCTTGAAGTGCGCGACCGTGCCGGGCTCAGTCCGCATGGTCGATCCGGTACAGCCAGGCGCCGTCGCCCGATTCCAGTACGACGCGCTCGGCGCCGCGCGCCGCGGCGTGCGCCGTGTACTCGCGCAGGCACAGCTCCTTGTCGCCGGCGCCGCAGCGCGTGAAGAGGAGCCAGACGCGACGGCTGCCGCGGAGCTTGGCGAGGTCGGCGTCCACGCTGTCGTAGCCGTAGCCCTCCTCCTCGGCGGCGACGACGGGCAGGGCCGCCGTCCGCGGGTAGCGGGCGCGGTAGTGCTCGAAGGCGGGGCGAGACGGGCCGTAGACGTACAGCGCGTCGCCCGGGAGCGCCTCGCGCTCGAGGCGGGCGAGCATCGGCTTGATCTCCTCGCGGCGCGGCGGAGCCGCGGCCAGGGCCAAGGTCTTGCCCGCCGCCGGGACGAGGAACAGCGCGAGGAGCAGGAGGAACAGTCCCGCGCGCTCCCTCCCCAGCGCGACGCGCACCCCGTCGAGCCCCGCGCTCAGGCCGATGAGGAGGTAGGGGACCAGATACAGGGCCAGGCGCCCCCCCAAGGGGTACTTGCCCAGCGCGGCCGCGAGCAACGCCGCGGCCGCGGCGACGGCGACGACCTGGACGTAGGCGCGCTGGTCCGCCCACAGCCGCGCCGACCCGTAGGCGATGAGGAGCAGGCCCGGGCCCGCGTAGCGGGTGTTGAGCGGGTTGACCATGAGGCCGCTCGCGGCCTCCAGCGGCCAGAGGAGGTCGGAGAGGCCGCGGGGCGGCAGAGGCCAGAACACGGCGTAGTTCCCGAACGCCCTCACCTGGCGGGCGACGTCGAAATGGCGGATGACGGCGTGGTAGTAGAGCCCGAGCAGGCCCGCCCACGCCAGGCCGGCGAGAACGCACAGCGCGATATCCGCCCTGGAACGGGAGCGGAAGGCCGAGGCGGCCCAGACCAGGCCGACGCCCGCGAGCAGGAACACGCTGGAGAAGGAGACGGCGACGGCGGCCAGACCCGCGGCGATGAGGGCCAGACGGGCGGCCACGTCCGAGGGGCGCGAGAGCGCCCGGTGCGCCAGAAGGACGAGCGCCAAGCCGGCGGCCGTCTCGGTGGAGTACTGCTTCAGCTCCGCGGAGTAGTAGACGAGGCTGTGGGTGCAGGCGAACAGGACGACCGCGACGGTCGCGCCCGTCGCGCTGAGCAGGCGGCTCGCGAGGCGGTGGAAGAGGAGCAGCGAGGCCAGGCCGCACAGCAGCGGGAAGAGGCGCAGGACGTGCTCCGTGTAGCCCAGGTGGGAGCCCAGGAGGCGCTCGACCCACAGGAAGCCCAGCGGCGAGCACTGGACGTAGTCGAGCGGCTTCATCAGGTCGGCGTAGGAGCGTTCGACGATGGCCTTGGCCAGCATCGCCTCGTCGACCCACAGGGAGCGGTCGCGGAGGTAGTACGCCGTCCGCGCGGCCGCGCCGAAGAGCACGAAGCCCCACGCGGTCCGGGCGTCGGCCAGCGCGGCCAAGGCGCCGTCGGTCAGGCGCGTCAGGGGCGCCCCCCTCACGCGGACCTCTCGGCGATCATCTCCCGGGCCTCCCGATAGGCCTCGAGCCGGAGCAGATGGATGAGCGCGGCGTAGACGACGACGCCGGTCGAGACCATGACGCCCAGCCGCGCGCCGTGCGGCCAGCCGGCCGGCAGCGAGAGCCCCAGGACGTGGACGGCGGCCCCCATCGTCGCGGTGCAGAAGAACACCCCCGAGAGGTTGCTCGCCATCTCCCCGAAACGCAGGTCGATGAGGCCGCCCGACAGGCGCCAGCAGGGGTAGAGGAGGATGGCGCCCCTCACGACGTAGGCCGTCGCGATGCCGGTCACGCCCCACGGCAGGCCGATGAAGAAGGCCGCCGTCGTCAGGACGAAGTCGAAGACGCTCCAGCGGAACTGGAGGTCGGTGCGGCCCTGGGAGTTGTAGATCCAGCCCGTCGTGGTGGTGACCGACCCGGTCAGGCCGATGAGGCAGAACAGCTGGACCAGAGGGACGACCGCGGCCCACTTCTCCCCGTAGACGAACAGGATGAACGGCTCGGCCGTCACGAGGAGGCCGACGATCATCGGGAAGGTGAGCAGCGCGATGCAGCGCGTGGCGCGCATGTAGACGCGCTTGACGCGGGGCACGTCGTCCTGGATGGCCGACATAGCCGGGAACATCACCTTGGTGACGATGTTGACGACCTGGTAGATGGGCAGCATCATCAGGTCGTAGGCGCGGACGTAGACGCCGAGCGGCGCGGCCCCGATGAACCGGCCGACGAGGAGGTTGTCGAGGTTGCGGTTCGAGTAGTTGATCAGGTTGGAGCCGAGGAGGTTCGTGCTGTAGCCGAGGAGCTCCCTCAAGGCGCTCATGTCGGCCCGCGGCGCGGGGCGCCAGGACGACGTCGCCCACAAGAGGACGACGACGGTCGTCGTGGCGACCATGGACTGGACGACCAAGGTCCACACGCCCGCTCCCATGAGGGCCGCCGCGAGCGCCGAGACGCTGGCGCACAGGAGCCCCGACGTCTCGATGAGGAAGAGCTTGCGGAAGTCCATGGCGCGCACCAGCATGTTGCGCTGGACCCCGGCCAGCGAGCCGAGGATGAAGTTGAACGCCGTGACCGCGGTGAGCGCGCGCAGCTGCGGCTCGCGGTAGAAGGCCGCGACGAGCGGGCTGCCGAGGACGAACAGCGTCGTCAACGCCGTGCCCGTGGCCAGATTGACCCAGAAGATGGTGCTGAGGTGCCGGTCCTGCAGGTCCTTGCGCTGGATCAGCGCCGCGCCCAGCCCCAGCTCGCTGAACATGGCGGCGAAACCGGTGAAGACCGCGATCATCCCCATCAGCCCGAACTCCGCCGGCCCGAGCAGCCGGGCCAGGAAGACGGAGATGGAGAAGGTGGTGATCTGAGAGAGCACGTGCCCCCCGCCGGCCCATCGCAGGCCGCTCAGGGTCTGACCGCGCAGGTCTTTCATGAGCCCACGCTCCTTCTCACCGGCGCAGGGACTTCTCGACCGCCGCGACGACGTCGCGGCGGTCCTCCTCCGTGAGCTTCGCGGAGATGGGCAGGCTCACCGTCTGCCGGCCGATGCGCATCGCGTGAGGGTAGTCCTCGGGCTTCCAGCCGAAGGTCTTCTGGTAATAGGGATGCTCCGGGATGCTGAGGTAGTGGACGCCCACGCCGACGTTCTCCCCGTTCATCCGGCTCAAGAAGGCGTCGCGGGAGACCCCCGTCTTGGCCTCGTCCACCAGGACGGTGAACAGGTGGTACGCGTGGCGGGTGCCGGGCTCCTCGGGCGACGGCAGGCCGAGAGGCAGGCGCGAGAAGGCGCTCATGTACTCGGCCCAGACCTTCTTGCGCGCCAGCCAGAACTCCTCGATGCGCGCGAGCTGATGGATGCCGATGGCCGCCTGCAGGTCCATCATGTTGTACTTGAAGCCCGCCTCGACGACCTGGTAGTGCTTGTAGCCCTCGTCGCTGAAGCGCTTCCACGCGTCCTGGCTCATCCCGTGCAGGGCCAAGGTCTTGATGCGGCCCGCGTGGGCGGCGTCGCGCGCGAGGACCATGCCGCCCTCGCCCGTGACGATGTTCTTGGTCACGTAGAAGCTGAAGCAGCCGAACGCGCCGAAGGTGCCGGTCTTGCGGCCCTTGTACTCCGACTCGATGGCGTGGGCGCAGTCCTCGATGATGGTCAGGCCGTGCTTCTCGGCCAGGCCGCACAGGGCGTCCATGTCGCAGGGCCGCCCCGCGAAGTGGACGGGGACGATGGCCTTGGTCTTGGAGGTGATCTTGGCGCGCACCCGCTCGGGGTCCATGTTCATCGTCGCCGGGTCGACGTCGACGAGCACGGGGGTCGCGCCGGAGTGGATGATGGCGTTGACCGTGGCGCAGAAGGTCAGCGCGGTCGTGATGACCTCGTCGCCGGGCTTCAGTCCCGCGGCGAGCAGGCTCAGGTGCAGCGCCGCCGTGCAGGAGTTGACGGCCTGCGCGTGGGCGGCGCCGCGGTAGGCCTTGAACTCGTTCTCGAAACGGGCGACCTTGGGCCCGGTGCCGAGCCAGCCGCTCTTCATGCTGGCGACGACTTCCTGTATCTCCTCGTCGCCGAGACGCGGCGAGCCGAAGACCAGGAACTTATCCTTAGGGCGTATAGGTTTATCGGGCATAGGCACGCCAGTGTAACCGCCTGACGGAATAAATCAAGGCCTCGTCTTGCCCAAGCGTCCCTCCAGCCAGAGGACGCGCTCGGGGGGCAGGCAGGTCCCCCCCGGACACGGGACGAAGGCCTCGCGCGGGTCGGCGCGCGGCTCGAAGAGCGCCCGCCAGCCGTCGAGGAGCGAGGCGTCCATGCGGACCGGCGCGGAGGAGCCGTTGACCAGCACGACGTACAGGCGTCCGCGGCTCGCCCAGGCGCGGAAGGAGACCTCGGCGGGGACGGCGAAGGGGACCGAGGCGGGCGCGCCGGCCGCCAAGGCGGGACGCAGGGCGCGCAGCTCCAGAGCGACCCGCGACAGCGCCTGCCACTCCTCGGGATAATCCAGGATGT
>CAZTZW010000074.1:0-9415 GCA_964618085.1 uncultured Elusimicrobia bacterium | reverse complement strand
TCCACCGCATCGGCCGCACCGGCCGCGCGGGGACGGAAGGCGACGCGGTCACCCTCGTCTCCTTCGAGGAAGAGAAGCTCATCCCGACCATCGAGGCGTTCATCGGCCAGGAGATCCCGCGCAAGGCATTCGAGGGCTTCAACTACCGCGTGCCGCCTCTCCTCAAGACCTATCGCAAGTCCGTCGTCGACTCCTTCCGCATCCGGCGGCGCTCCATCCCGCGCTCCGGCTCGCGCTTCAAGCGCTAGCGAAGGGGACGCGAAGGGGACACGCGAAGGGGACTGTCCCCTTAAGCTGTGGGACACTCTTTGTTCGATGGCAAGAATCGGGTGTCGCCGGACGCCGGCTCCCGCTATCATGAGGGCATGACCACCTACCAGCGCGTCGAGAAAGTCATCGCCTACGTCGACCGGCATCGCGAGGAGCAGCCGGACCTCGAGACCCTCGCCAAGGTCGCGGGCCTCAGCCCCTTCCACTTCCACCGCCTGTTCTCCCGCTGGGCGGGCGTCACGCCCAAGGCGTTCCTGAAGTTCGTCACCAGCGAGAACGCGAAGGAGCTCCTGGCGAAGAACGACGTCCTCGGCGCGTCTTTCGCCGCGGGGCTGTCGGGCCCCGGCCGCCTGCACGACCTGCTCGTCACCGTCGAGGGCGTCACCCCCGGCGAGTACAAGTCCGGCGGGAAGGGCGTCGTCATCCGCTGGGGCTTCCACGAGACGCCGTTCGGGCTCGCTCTGGTCGGCGTCACGCCGCGCGGGCTGTGCCACCTCACCTTCGCCGAAGGCCGCGCCGCCGCCTTGCGCGACCTGCGCCGCCGCTGGCCGAAGGCCGAGCTGCGCGAGGACCGCGCGGGAACCGCGCCCGTCGCCGCGAAGGCCTTCGGCCGCGGGGCCCTGAGGCTTCACCTCCGCGGCACGCCGTTCCAGCTGAAGGTGTGGGAGGCCCTGCTGCGCATCCCGCGCGGCCGGGCGGTGAGCTATGCCGCGGTGGCGGAAGCGGTCGGCAGCGCGGGCGCGACCCGCGCGGTAGGCACCGCCGTGGGCGCCAACCCCGTCGCCTGCCTCATCCCGTGCCACCGCGTCCTGCGCGGCACGGGGGCGTTCGGCGGCTACCGCTGGGGCTTGGCGCGCAAGCGCGCCATCCTGGCGAGCGAAGCCGCCCGCTAGCGGCCGGCGCGCACGCGCGCGGCGATGCGGGCGAGGTCGTCTTCTTCCATGCGGAAGCCGGGCGCGCCCTTGAGTCCCTCGATGAGCGCCGCGGCCTTCTCGCGGCGCTCCGGCGTGCCGGAGCGGCCGATGCGCTCGGCGACGGCGAGAGCCGACGCGCGCTGGGCGCGTCCGGAGACGCGGGCGGCTTCCACGAGGCGGGCGACCGCGTCCTCGAAGACGTGGTCGAAGGGAGTGCTCGCGGCGAAGGACTCGATGCCCGCGGCGAGGCTCTCGAAATGGGACAGGTTGTCGGCGGCCTCGGCGTCGGTCGCCAGGGCGTCGAGCGCGGCGGACTGCACGACCGCGCGCGGATTCTCGACCGCGATCTCGCGGATCCAGTCCGCGGTCTTGGCGCGCGAGGCGGCGTCCTGGGACGGCAGCTTGGCGGCGAGCTTGGCGATGAGGGCGGCTTCCTTGTCGGGCGCGAACGAGAACGCGGGCGCGCCGGCGGGCGCGGCCAGGACCGGCGTCAGCGGGGAGGCCAGCGCGAGCGTGACGGCGGGTAGGACGGGGGCGACGGCGCGCGCGGGCGCGACGGGGACGCGGGCGACGTGGGCGGAGGCGTTGAGCGCGAGCAGGAGGGGGAGGACGGTCATGACGCTATCATAGCGAGCGCCGGGGCCGGCGGGCATGAGGCGAAAGTCCCGTGACGCGTAGGACCCCCGGAAATACGCACCGGGCGGTCTTGGACTTCAGGCCGCCCGGCTTTCTTCTCGCCCGGAGCGTCGTCTCGTGGACCCCATCCCGGTCTGGGCCTGCGACGTCTCCGTCCCGTCTTTTACGCCGCTCCCGCTCTGCGGGGGCTTTGGTGAGGGGGAGGCTCTTGTCCTCCGTCCTCGCCCAAGGATGTCGCAACGAAACGGCCGGCTCGCCCGTCGGAGCCCGCCGGAACGCCCGGAAGTGTCTTTAAACGGAGTCCAGCCCCGAGAGCGGCGGCAGGAAGAAGGAAGAGGGCGACGCTAGGGGCGCAGCTCCTGCTTGTCCACCCAGCGCCATTTCCCGGGCGCCAGGCCCTCGATGCGCAGGTTCCCGATGCGGGCGCGCACGAGCCGCACGGTGGGGTGCCCCACGGCCGCGGTCATGCGGCGGACCTGGCGGTTGCGGCCTTCCACGAGGGTCATCTCGAGCCACGCGGTGGGGACGGTCAGGCGCACGCGGATGGGCGGGTCGCGCGGAGGGAGATCGGGCTCGGCGTCCAGGAGCTTCACCTTGCAGGGCAAGGTCTTGCCGTCGTTGAGGACGACTCCGCGCCGCAGCTGGGTCAGCGCCTCCTCGTCGGGGACGCGCTCGACCTGGACCCAGTAGGTGCGCGGGTGGCCGCGGCGCGGGTCGGTGAGGCGGTGGGCGACGGCGCCGTCGTCGGTGAGCAGGAGCAGACCCTCGCTGTCGTGGTCGAGGCGCCCGGCCGGGTAGACGTTGGCGGGGAGGCTGAAGCGGGCGAGGGTGGGGTGGTCGTCGGAGGCCGTGAACTGGGTCACGACGCCGTAAGGCTTGTTGAAGAGGACGTGCCGGGCTTTGGCCACGGCCTATCCTACGACTTCTTCGCGCCCCAGAACTTGAGACGTTTGACGCGGCCGTCGGGCATGACGACGTTGATGTGCCCGTCGATGCGCCCGTTCTCGGCCTTGCCCACCCACTCGAAGCGCCCGCGCAGCGGATGCTCGAGCACGGCGGCGAAGGCGGTGGCCTCGCCCGCGGCGGCGGCGGCCTCGTACAGCGGCGCCGGGGAGCCTTGCGCGATCTCCCCGGCCACGACCATGCGCCCGCGCGTGAACACCAAGGTGTCGCGGCTGCTGCCCCAATGGAAGAAGCCCTCTTCTTTCAGCTTCACGTCCCACGCCGTCCCGTCCATGGGGCCGCCGAACACGGCGGCGTACACCACGTTGACGGCGGCGAAGGCGGCGGCGGCGAGGCCTGAGAGCATCGCCCGGTATATAGCAGGGAACGTGTTACAGACGTAAGTACGGGCGGACCGGTCTCAGACCGCGTCGAACGCCCAGGCGGGAGGTCCGGCGCGCCGGAACTCCGCGCGCAGGAAGGCGCCGTGCTCCCGGCCCTCCCACCACCATGGGGCCTCGTGGGGCGCCGAATCCAGAAGGGGCTCGTAGACGCGCCGCTCCTGCGCGAGCGCCTCCACGACGGCCTCCCGGGCGGCGGCGGCGAGCTCCTCGCGTCCGCGGCCGTGGGCGCAGATGGACGGAGCGAAGCGCACCTGGACGATGACCTCCGGCTCGGCGAGGACGCGCAGGAGATGCGGCAAGAACTCGTCGTCGCCCACGAAGGGAGCGACGGGGCGCTCATCGGCGGCGCGCGGGTACAGGACGGCGACGGGCTGCACGTCGCAGCCCAGGCGGGAGGCGGCCTCGAACAGCGAGTGCTTGAAGGGGAGGACGCTCTCGCCGTCCGTGGAGGTGCCCTCCGGGAACACGGCGACGCTGCGTCCCTCGGCCAGCCGCAGGACGGCCTCGCCCGTCACGCGCGCGGCGGCGGCGGCGGAGCCGCGGCGCAGGAACAGCGCGCCGCCCGCGGCCGCCAGCCCGCCGATGACGGGCCAGCGCGCGACTTCCGACTTGGCGACGAAGCCGAAGGGCCGCAGGGAACTGAGGGCTAGGACTTCCAGCCACGAGACGTGGTTGGCCGCGAGCAGGCAGGCGGGAGCCGGCTCCGGACCAGAGCGGCGGACGCGCAGGCGGAGTATGGCGCACGCCGTCCGCGCCCACCAGCGCATGAAGAGCTCGTCCAGACGCAGCCCGCTCCGCAGGACGGCGCCGGGCATCGCCGCGAGCAGCAGCCCCGCCGCCGCGCCCAGAGCGATGTGCGCGGCCAGCAGCGCGCCCCTGTACGCGACCCTCACGAGGCGCACGCGTCCTCCTGCTCGACCTTGAAGCGGCGGGCGTAGCGGCGCGCGAGCCCCGCCACGGGCACGCAGACGAGGAAGTCGGCCGTCCGGAAGGCGGGGTCCCAGCTCGGCGCGCCGCACACCTTCGCGCCGATGCGCAGGTAGGCGGCCAGCAGCGGGGGGAGCCGGGCGGGGCTTTCGGCGTCCTCGGCGTCGCGGGGCACGGGGCGCAGCGGGCGGGCGCGCAGGTCCTCCTCCACGAGCCGCTCTTCCAGGTGCGCTATCAAGGGAGAGAGAGCCTGCGTCTCGGGGTCGAACGGGACGCTGGCGCAGCCGATGAGGCGCTCGGCGCCGCAGTCGCGGGCGTGCTGGGCCAGGCCGCTCCATAAGGCGGAGAGGGTCGCGCCGTCGCGGCGGTCGGCCGACACGCAGGTGCGGCCGATTTCCAGGATGCGCCCGGGCGCGGAGATCAGGGCGCTCATCGCGAACTCGCTCTGGGAGTAGAACCCGCCGGCGCTCAGAGCGCCGGAAGCGGAAAGGGTCCGCAGGCAGGCGACGACGCGCCCGCCGCGTCCTTCGCGAACGAGCACGTGCGTCGCGTGAGCGTCGTAGCGGTCCGCGTCCAGTCCCGGCTCGGGCGTATCGAGGGCGGCGCCCATCTCCATGGCGAACACGCCCCAACGCAGGCGCTGGGCCTCGCGCACGCTTTCGCCGCCGCTGACGATCTCGACATGCAGGCTCTCTCGTTCCATGTTCGCTCCTGTTCGTTCATTCTGTGACCGCAGGATAGCGGATGGATGCCGTTCTGTCCGTCACGGCCGCGTGACGGACGGGTCAAGCCTGGGCGTGATAGAATCCTCCTGATGCGCCCCCGCCGTCGGGCCCGGGGTGAAATGCGCGAGGCCGCTCGTACACTCATCGGTGGACGGCATCAGGAGGCACTCATGGACCGGAAGACGACGTTGACGGGCGCGGCGTTGGCCGCTTTCACGTTGGCGGGCTGCGCGCACCAGCATCACGGGACGTCGAAGCCCGAAGCGGCGGCGCCCACGGCCACGACGGCGGCCAAGGGCGAGTGCCACGGCATCAACGAGTGCAAGGGCAAGGGCGCCTGCGCCGGCCCCGGCTACGAGTGCGCGGGACAGAACGAGTGCAAAGGACACGGCTGGCTGTCCTTGACCAAGGCCGAGTGCGACGCCAAGGGCGGGAAGTTCAAGGGCTGACCCGTTGGATCTCTCCGGCAGCGGTCCGCGCGTCGGCGTCGGCCTGCGCTCCGTCCACTATCCGCATCTTCTGACGCGGCCGAAGATGGCCGTGCGCTGGTTCGAGGCCATCTCCGAGAACTACATGGACACGGAGGGCCGTCCGCTGGAGGTCCTGCTCGCGGTCCGGCGCGACTACCCGGTGGCCCTGCACGGGGTATCCTTGTCCATCGGCGGGGTCGAGGGGCCGCGCCCCGGCTACCTGGAGGCCCTCAAGCGCCTGGCCGACCGCGTGGACCCTTGGCTGGTGAGCGACCATCTCTGCTTCACCGGCGCGCACGCGTCCAACGCGCACGACCTGCTGCCCCTCCCTTATACGGAGGAAGCCGTCGCGGTCGCCGCGCGCAACGTGCGCCGGGCGCAGGACGTCCTGGGCCGGCGCATCGCCCTGGAGAACGTCTCGAGCTACCTCACCTACCGCGAGTCGGTCATGACCGAGTGGGAGTTCCTCGTCGCGGTGGCCGAGGCCGCCGACTGCGGCATCCTGCTCGACGTCAACAACGTCTACGTCAGCGCGACCAACCACGGCTTCGCGGCCGAGGACTACCTGGACGCCGTCCCGCCGGAGCGCGTGCTCCAGATGCACCTCGGCGGCTACAGCGACATGGGCGACTTCCTCTTCGACACGCACTCGCGCGCGCCCACCGAACCGGTGTGGGCGCTGTTCCGCCGCGCCGCGGCCCGCTTCCCCAAGGCGCCGGTGCTGGTCGAGTGGGACGAGGACGTCCCCGCCTGGTCCGAGCTCGAGGCGCAGGCGGTGAAGGCCGCCGGACTGTGGGAGGAGGCTCATGCCCTCCGCGCTTGAGACGCTCCAGCGCCGCTTCGTCGCCGCGGTCATCGAGGGCGACGGCGCTTTCGCGTCTTCGGTGACCGGGGGCGGCAAGCTCACCGCCGAGCGGGCGGTCGGCGTGTACCGCCGCGCCTATCCCGCGCGGCTGACCGAGGCGCTGGGCGAGACCTACGTGCGGGTGTGGCGCGTGCTGGGCGACGACGACTTCTTCGCCGCGTGCGCGGCCTACATCCCGACGTGCCGCTCGACGTCGGGCAACCTGTCGGACTACGGCCGGACCTTCCCGGAGTTCCTGGAGTCGCGCCCGGAAGCGGCCCATGCCCCGTTCCTGGGCGACCTGGCGCGGCTGGAGTGGACCTTCAAGGAGCTGTTCCACCTGAAGCCGCACGAGGGCCTGTCCGCCGAGGAGCTGGCGCGGACGGCCTCGCCGCGGGCGATCTTCTCATTCGGGGCCGCCACGGCCGTCCTCTCGCTGCGCTACCGAGTACACGCGGTGTGGACGCGCGACCTCTCGGACGACGCGCCGTTGGACCCGGAGTCCTGGAGCGGGCGCGAGGACCTCTTCCTGTATAAGAAGGACGGCCGTGTGTTCTCGCGCCCCCTGACGCCGCCCGAGGCCGCGGCGCTGACGTCCATGCGCGGGGGGCTGCCGCTCGACGAGGCCCTCTCCGGCGCCGAGGGCCTCGACGCGGACGCGGTGTCCGCGCTGTTCCGCGACCTCGCGGAGTCGGGAGCGGTCGTGGAAGTCCGGGAGGCGGCATGACCAGCGATCCCGCGGGCTGGGTGGAGGCGTACGGCGACCGGCTCTACCGCTACGCGCTCTCGCGCTTGCGCGACGAGCGCGCGGCCGAGGACCTGGTGCAGGACGTCCTGCTGACGGCCTTCAAGACGCGCGACCGCTTCAAGGGCGAGTCCTCCGAGCTGACCTGGCTGACCGGCATCCTCCGCTTCAAGATATTCGAATTGTACCGCCGCCAAGCCAAGGAGGTCCCGCTGGGCTTCGACGCGGACGACGACCGGGAGGCCGCGCTGTTCGAGGAAGGCGGCCACTGGAAGGCGGAGGGCGCTCCGCACGACTGGGCCGGAGACCCCGTCCGCCTCGCCGAGGACGCGGAGTTCGGCGCGGCCCTGCGCGCCTGCCTCGACGGACTGGCGGCGGCCGCCGCGCGCGCCTTCGTCCTGCGCGAGATGGAGGGCGTCGGCGCGCGCGAGACCGCCGAGGCCTTGGGCGTGAGCCCCGGCCACGCCGCCGTCCTGCTGTACCGGGCGCGCATGCGCCTGCGCCGCTGCTTGGAACGCTCCTATTTCGCCAAGGGGCTGGCATGAGCCGGCGCTGCGGCGACATCTCGCGGCGCGTCTCGGAGATGCGCGACGGCGGCCCGCGCCTGACCGCCGCCGAGCGCCTGCACCTGTGGATGTGCGCCCTGTGCCGCCGCCTGCGCCATCAGCTCGACCTGCTCGGCGGCGCCGCCGCCCAGCCGCCCCAGGCCGGACCCGCGCTGTCCGACGAGGCCAAGGCGCGCTTGAAGAAGCTCCTCGGGGGCTAAGAGGGCTTCTTCGAACGCGCCGCCCGCTTCTGGCGGTGCAGTTCGCCCGTCGTGGACAGGCGCGCCGGCAGGCTGGACGCCGGAAGCTCGCCGCTCGTGTAGATCTTCGTGATGAGGAACAGCCAGACCAAGCCGTGCTGGACCTCTTTCGCGTCGCCCCAGTCGAGACGGTCGGCGCCGATCACCAAGGCCGCTTGACCCGCGACCACGACGGCGGCTCGCCAGAGGGATATCTGTTCCGGCGTATAGCTCTCGGCGAGCCGCTTCGCGTGGTCGGCGGATATCTTCCAGCGCTCCTTCATGGACATGTCCTCCATGGGGAAGGGGAGCAGGACGATCAGCGAGGCGGCGTTGTGGGTCAGCAAGGCGATGTGCGAGCCCAGGTACAGGGCCACCCCGAGGCCGCCGGCGGCCGCCGCGCCGGCGTAGGGGGAGAAGTCCCGGACGCCGAAGGCGATGAGGACGACCAAGGTCCAGACGTAGAGCGCGGTGCGGATGGCCACGGGAGGGTGGAAGCGCGTCGCCGCGAGCAAGGCGATGGCCGCCGTAGGCACGGCCGCGAGCGCGGCGAGGAGGGGACGCGCGCCCATGGCCGGCGCGAAGGCCAGCCAGAAGGCCGTCGTGAGGGCGAGGACGGTCTCCTCGTCGATGCGGGCCGGCGCTTGGGTCGCGACGAAGAAGGCGGCGGTGATCACGCCGTAGGCGGCGCCGTAAAGGAGCATGTCTGGGTCGCCGGTGGACCCGAACCAATGATGGAAGAGGCCGGCCAGCAGGCCGCCCGCCAGGCTGAGAGGGCCCAGCAGCCAGATCTTGCTGCGCGGGTTGCGCATGCGCGCCGCGTAAGTCAGCTGCGCCGCGGCGCCGAGGAATACCCAGCTGGCCGGGTTGCTGACGAGCCGGTAGAGGGCGGTCATCGCCCGGGAGTATAAGCCGCGCTCCGCGACGGCGCAAGCCGCGAACCTAGGCCGAAAGGCCCGAGACGGCCCCCGTCGGGGGTTGGTAGAATGAAGGCCTCCTGCCATGATCTCCATCCGCGGCGTGAAGAAGTCCTTCGGCGACCAGATCCTCTACGACGGCGCCGACCTCCAGATCAATTCCGGGGACCGCTACGCCCTGGTAGGCCCCAACGGCGCGGGCAAGTCCACCCTCTTCAAGATGCTGTTGGGCGAGGAAGAGCCCGACGCCGGCGGCGTCGAGTGGAAGCGCGGCGCCAAGGTCGGCTATCTCCCCCAGGAGAACCCGCCCATCGGCCCCGACACCGTGCTCGAGACCGCGCTCAAGAGCAAGCCCGGCGCCGACGGCCGCGACACGGCCGAGGCCAAGAAGATCCTCATGGGCCTGGGCTTCAAGGTCACCGATTTCGACCGCCACCTCACCGAGCTCTCCGGCGGCTGGTCCATGCGCGCGGCGCTGGCGCGCCTGCTCGTGGAGGAGCCCGAGCTGCTCCTGCTCGACGAGCCCACCAACCATCTCGACCTGGTGACCTTGCTGTGGTTCCAGGAGTACCTGAAGGCGTATCCGGGCGCCATCGTCATGATCTCGCACGACCGCAACTTCATCGACGAGGTCTGCTCGGCCATCGTCGCGGTCGAGGAGAAGAAGCTCAAGAAGTACAACACGAACTACGACGGCTTCCTCGCCGAGCGCCAGGCCGCCTACGACCGCCTGCTCTCCGCCCACAAGCAGCAGCAGGACGAGATCGACGCGATGAAGGAGTTCATCATGCGCAACCGCGCGCGGTCGTGTATCGCCAGCAGCAGCGTCATGGCCAG
>CAZTZW010000073.1:0-9463 GCA_964618085.1 uncultured Elusimicrobia bacterium | reverse complement strand
TTGTCGCCGGAGCACTCGGAGACGTGCCCCGTGGCGTTCAGGAGGATGGCTTCCTGCGCGCCGGCCGCCGTCGCCTCGGCCCGGGCGAGGATGTTCGCCAGGTAGTTCAGCGACTTCACTCCCGGCGTCACCTGGTCCAGGCCCTTCTGGCGGATGGTGGAGGTGATGACGGTCAGGCCCTTCTCGTAGAACTCCTCGGGGTAGAGCTCGATGCGGTCGGCGATGATGAAGAGGGTCGCGCCGTCCTTGCACTTGCGCATGTCCAGGCCGAGGTCGCCCACGCCGCGCGTGACGACGAGGCGGATGTAGGCGTCCTTCAGGTTGTTGAGACGGATGGTGTCGAGGATGGCCTTCTCGATGTCCTTGATGGGCATCGGGAGCTTGAGGAGGATGGCGTTGGCCGACTCATCGAGGCGCTTGAGGTGGTCGTCGAGGCGGAACACGCGGCCGTTGTAGGCCCGGATGCCCTCGAAGATGCCGTCGCCGTAGAGGACGCCGTGGTCGAACACGGAAATCTTGGCGTCGTCGCGGTCGTAGAACTTGCCGTCGATGTAGATCTTCATCGTGGGCAGAGGATAACAAATACCCCTATTGCTCGTCGAGAACGGACGCGTCGGGAAGGACGTCGTCGGGCGACGCCGCGGAGGAGCCGGGGACGGCCGCGGGGCAGGGGACGCCGTTCAGGTAGGCGGCCAGGCAGAGGTTCACGCCCCGGTTGTGCTCGCCGTTGGGGCGCTTGGCGATGGGGCAGCCCGGCGCGTGCGGCTTGAAGTTGGCGAGGTAATTGGCCTCGTTGTCGTAGACGCCGCGGCCGCTGCCGCGAGAGAAGCTGTGGGGGGTGTAGAAGCCGCCGCAGGCCCCGGTCGGGAAGCGGGCCTGCACGGCCTGCGCGAGGGCCGGCGAGCCGGAGTAGAAGCAGTCGAGCAGGAGCAGCCGGTCGAGGGCCAGCCCTCCGGCGAGGGTCGCGGACAGGCCCACGTAGGCCCCGCTGTGCACGGCCGCGACGCGGCGCGAGAACGTGAAGCCGGTCTCGGCGGCCAGCCGCCGCACGTCCGCCTCGCTCACGGCCAGCCCGCTGCGGTAGGTGACGAGCAGGACGTGGCCCGCGGCCTGGGCGGCGGCGGCGAGCCCGTAGAACTCGAAGGCCTGGCGCGCCGAGGCGAGCGCCTGCGCCGGCGGCACGTCGGCTCGGTAGGAGGGGTGGTGGCCCCGCATGTAGACGAGCAGGGGCGGGTTGCCCGATAGAGGCGTGGGGGCGTACCAGCAGCCCACGCCCGCCAGCGGCAGGCACACGGGCGCCGCGGCAGCGCTCGCGGCGCCGCTCATCCCCTCGACGGCGCGCGCCGGGGAGGCGAGGAGCAGGAGCGCGAGCAGCGCCCTCACCGCAGGACGCCTCCGTCCATGCGCAGGACGCGGTCGGCGCTCTTGGCGGCGGGCTCGTCGTGGGTGACGAGGACGACGGCGGCGCCCTTCTCGCGGCACAGGCGCTTGAAGTCGGCGAAGACCCGCGTCCCGTTCTCCGCGTCGAGGTTGCCGGTGGGCTCGTCGGCGAGGATGAGGGCGGGCGCGTTCATGAGGGCGCGCGCGACGGCGGCGCGCTGGCGCTCGCCGCCCGAGGTCTGGGCGGGGAAGCGGTCCTTGAGCGCGGCGATGCCCTGGCGGTCGAGCAAGGACTCGGCGCGGACGGCCGCGCGCGCCAGCGGCTCGACCGAGGTCCCGCGCGCCAGCGCGATGCGCGCGGGCATGAGGACGTTCTCCAGGACCGTGAACTCGGGCAGCAGCGAGTCGAACTGGAAGACGAAGCCGATTTTCTCGTTGCGCAGGCGCCCCCGCCCCTCCTCGTCGAGCGATTCGGCGGGGCGGCCGCACACGGCCAGCGAGCCGGCGTCGGGGCGGTCCATGAGGCCGAAGAGGTTGAGCAAGGTGGACTTGCCCGAGCCCGATGGGCCGAGTATCGCGGTGAATTCGCCCGCGGCGATCTCCAAGTCCACCCCGCGCAGGACGGGCACGGCGGCGGAGCCCGCGCCGTAGGTCTTCATGACGCCGCGGGCCGAGAGAGCGGGCTCAGCCATAGTGGATGGCCTCCACGGGGTCGACCTTGGAGGCGCGCGCGGCCGGATACAGAGTGGCGAACAGCGAGAGCAGCAGGCCCATCCCCGCGACCGCGCACACGTCGGCGACGCGGATGTCCACGGGCACGCGCGAGAGGTAGTAGATGTCCGGCGGCAGCTCCACGATGGGGAAGGTCGCGATGACCCAGCTGATGAGGATGCCGAGCAGCACCCCGGCGAAAACGCCCGAGCCGCCGATGAGCGCGCCCTCGACGAGGAAGACGCGGCGGATCATGCCGGGCCCCGCGCCCATGGCCTTGAGCAGGCCGATGTCGCGCGTCTTCTCCACCGAGCGCAGGATGAGGGTCGAGGCGATGTTGAGCGAGGCGACCAAGGTGATGAGGGTGAGGATGATGAACATCACGGCCTTCTCGAGCTTGAGCGCGGCGAAGAGGGTCGAGTTCATCTGCGCGTAGGTGCGGATGACCTTGGAGTAGTCCATCTCCTCGCGCAGGCGCTGGGCGACCGCGTCGGCCCGCCGGATGTCCTTGAGCTTGATGCCGATGCCGCTGGCCCCGGAGTCCACGCCGAGGAACTTGGCGGTGCCGCCGAGGTCCGACCACGCGGTCGTCGCGTCGTACTCGTAGTAGCCGGTCTTTAAAAGACCGACGACTTTAAAGCGCTGCATCTTGGGCAGCAGGCCCAAGGGCGTCGACACGCTCTTGGGCGAGACCATGACCAGTTCCGACCCCAGCTCGGCGGCGAGGTGGTCGGCCAGCTCCGCGCCGATGACGACGCCCGGCGTCTTGCCGTCGCCCTTGAGGCCGTCCCAGGAGCCCGCGGTCAGGCTCTTGGCCAGGTCGTTGACCGCGAACTCGCGCGCGGGGTCCAGGCCCTTGAGCATCACGCCGATGGAGCGCTCGCGGTGCGTGAGGATGGCCTGGCCGATGACGAAGGGCGCGGCGGCGGCGGCTTCGGGGACGGCCGCGAGGCGCGTGAGGAGCTCCTCCGCTTCCTTGGGGCTGCGCGCGCCGTAGACGGTCAGGTGCGCCTGCGCGCCGACGATCTTGCGCTGGATGTCGGCCTGGAACCCGTTCATGACCGACAGCGTCGCGATGAGCGCGGCCACGCCGACGGTGACGCCGGCCACGCCGATGGAGGTGGTGACCACGGCGAACAGCCCCTTGCGCTTGGCGCGCAGGTAGCGCAGGGCGATGAAGAGTTCGAGGCTCACCGGGGGGAGGATATCACACTTGCCGCAGCGAGTAGCTGGTGCTGCGGCCGCCGGCGGCGTTCTGGGCGAGGACGCCTCGCTCGATGAGGTCGAGTATGTCGCGATGCGCCGTGTCCTGGGAGCACTTGGCGAGCTTGGCCCATTTCGTCGAGGTGAGCTTGCCTTCGAATCCGTCGAGCAATTTGTTGAGCATGAGACGCTGGCGCTCGTTGAACATCTTGCCCGCGTGGCTCTTCCAGAAACGCTCCTTGGCGAGCACGGAGGCGAGTTGTCCTTCGCTGCCCTCCAGCGCGCGCCCGAGGCAGTCGAGGAACCACTTCAGCCAATCCGTGATGTCGAGCGTGTCCTTCTGCGTCAGCTCGAGCACGGCGTAGTAGGCGCCGCGCTCGTCGCGGATCTGGGCCGACATGCTGTAGAACCGCCGCGCGCTGTTCTCCGAGCGGGCCAGAGCGCGGTCGGCTATGGCGCGCGCGATGCGGCCGTTGCCGTCGTCGAAGGGATGGATGGTCACGAACCAGAGATGGGCGATGGCCGCTTTCAGCACCGGGTCGAGGGCGTCCCGGCCGTTCTCCCAAGCGAGGAAAGCCGCCATCTCCTTCTCCAGGCGCGCCGCGGGAGGCGCCTCGTAGTGCACCTTCTCCGCGCCGAGCTGCCCCGACACCACCTGCATCGGTCCTTTGGAGTCGTCGCGCCAAGCGCCGATGGTGATGGGATAGGGCCCATGGCCTCCCGCGAACAGCGATCTGTGCCAGGAGAACAGCCGTTCCTTCGTGAGCGGCGCGGCGTACTCGCGCGTGGCGTCCACCACCATGTCCGCCAACCCGTCGACGCGCCGGTCCGCCGGCGTCAGTCCGCCGTCGTCCATCCCCAGCCGCCGGGCGATGGAGGAGCGCACGAGGTCGCCGCGGAGGAACTCGCCCTCGATCTCGCTCGACTTGATCGCCTCCTGGGTGAGCGCCTGGAGGGACGCCTCATTGCGCTCGGCGAGCCCCAATCCCTCCATGCGCCCGAGCAGGCGTCCTTGCCGGTGACGCACCGCGGCCAAAGTCGCGCTCAGCGCAGACTCATTCCAGGTGAAGCGCGGCCACTCCGGAAGGTCGTAGAGATAGGTCATTCTCCGCACCTCATGCGGATATTATAAGGCCTATTCTCCGCATAGTCAAGTATATAATCCGCATAATGTGCGGATTATGCGGGCGATAATCTCCGCAAATACGCTATTTGCGGGATTTCCTAGGCTTGACCAAGGATCGCACGACGTCGATGGCCCGCGCGCGGTCGGAGGGGGAGGCGTCCTTGAGTATGCTGGCCAACGCGGTCAGGTCAGCGTCCAAGGGGTTGTGAGTGGAGGGAACGTCGGAGTAAAGGTCCTTCGGCTCGATGCGCAGAGCTCCCGCGATGGCTTGAATGGCACGCGGCGCCGGCTGACGCACGCCCTGCTCGAGGTTGCTGATGTAGCGGTCGCTGAGGTCGGCCGCGTCGGCCAAGGCGCGCTGCGTCAGGCCCCGTCGCTTGCGCTCTTCTTTGATCCGCCGTCCGAGGGCGGACCAGGCATCGTTCTTCTCGGCCTTCATCGCGCCCTGATTGTAGGTTAGGCCGTCCGTCAAGGGAACGCGCCATCAGCATTTGTTATATATCTGCTATTAGCAGAGTTTGATATAGTGAGCGCCGCGCAGCGACCATATGCCCACGCTCAACTGGATCGGCAAGGAGGCGGTGGTCAACCACCACCGGCAAGTCCCCTTCCGGCTCCTAAAGGACGTCCCGTCCTTGTCCTGCGGCGACCCCGGCTCAGGCAACCTCATCGTGCAGGGCGACAACCTTATCGCCCTGAAAGCCCTTCTTCCTTACTACGCGGGTCAGGTGAAATGCATCTACATCGATCCTCCTTACAACACGGGGAATGAGGGTTGGAAGTATAACGATAACGTTTCGAGCCCGCTGATACAGGATTGGCTCGGAAAAACGGTCGGAGACGAGGCTACGGATCTCTCTCGTCATGATAAGTGGCTCTGCATGATGTTGCCGCGCTTGAACCTTCTTAAGAAGTTCCTGAAGAAGGAAGGTCTGATTTTCATCAGCATCGATGACAATGAGATTGCGTCGATGCGGCTCTTGCTTGATGACGTCTTCGGCCGCTCGAATTTTGTCGCGAGCATCATTTGGCAGAAGCGGACATCCCCGGATGCCAGGCTGCATCTTGGCCCAGCCCACGATTACATCTTGGTCTATGCCAAGGATATCGAGTCGGCCAAGCCGACAATCAACAAGATTCCGTTGGCTGAAGCGAGATCCAAGGAATACAAAAATCCCGACAATGATCCGCGTGGTCCATGGGCCTCGGTAGATTTGACCGGCCAAACCGGACACGCCACTCCCGAGCAATTCTTTACCATCACAACACCGTCCGGTCGAAAGATTAAGCCGCCTGAAGGACGTTGCTGGGCGATGGCTAAAGCGACGGTTGATCGACTTATGGCCGATAATCGCTTATGGTTCGGGAAGGACGGGGATGCGCGGCCAAGGATTAAAAAATTTCTAGCCGAATCGGAGGGCGCTACTGCGTGGACCTGGTGGCCTAATGGCGAGGTCGGACACAATCAGGAAGCCACCAAGGAGCTTAATGAGGTCATGGGGCGGGCGGATGTATTTGATAATCCCAAGCCAACCCGTCTGATTGAACGCATTCTCCGACTCGCGACAGACAAGAACTCTCTTATTCTTGATTCTTTCGGAGGCTCAGGAACCACGGGACACGCCCTGATGAATCTGAACAAGAGTGACGGAGGGCAGCGGCGATTTATCCTCATAGAGATGGAGGAGAGTATCGCTGAAACGATAACGTCGGAGCGTGTTCGCCGAATTGCAGGTGGCTACAAGGATTCCGAAGGACGGGCAGTGTCCGGTTTGGGTGAGAGCTTCCGTTACTGCCGTCTTGGCGATTCGCTTTTCGATCACACGGGAAAAATCCGCGAAACAGTAACCTTCTCCGAACTTGCTCGCCATGTCTACTTCACCGAGACCGGCGAGCCCTTGCCAAAAGACAAGGTCGGGAAGTCCCCGTTCCTGGGCGAGTGCCGCGGCGTGGGCATCTATCTTCTCTATAACGGCATCTTGGGCGATAAGACCGCGGCGGGGGGGAACGTCTTGACGCGGCAGGTCCTGGCGGGACTGCCGCCGTTCAAGGGGCAGAAGATCGTCTACTGCGCTGGCAATCTGCTCGGCAAAGAGCGGCTGGATGCCGAGCGGGTCGTGGTGCGCCAAACGCCCTACGAGATCAAGGTCGCATGATAGCGCTCAAGGGCTACCAGACGCGCGCGCTGGAGTCCTTGAAGGACTTCCTGGGGCAGTGCGCCCGCGGCGTGAAGCCGGCGGAGGCGTTCGCGGCTACTCAGGCGAGATTCGGCGCCCCGACCCAGGAGTATTTCCCGGTCACGGCGGCGGGTCTTTCGCCGCTGATGCCGTCGGCCTGTCTGCGGGTGCCGACGGGCGGCGGCAAGACCTTGATGGCCTGCCACGCGGTCGGGGTCGCCATCACGGACTATCTGCGGGCCGAGCGTGGGATGGTGTTGTGGCTGGTGCCGAGCACGGCCATCCTCGACCAGACGGCGGACGCGCTGCGCGACGCGCGGCATCCCTATCGGCGCGCGCTGGAAACGGCCTGCGGCGCGGTCGAGGTTCTGACCATCGAGGAGGCGCTGAGGCTGTCGCGCGCCACGGCCGATGGGGCGACGGTCGTCATCGTGTCCACTATCCAAGCGTTCAAGTCGGAAGATCCCACGGGGAGACGCGTCCACGGCCAGAACGGGCATTTCTCCGAGCATCTTCTCAACATGCCTTCGGATGATTTGATTCTTGGACCAGACGGCAAGCCCGTGCCTTCTTTGGTCAACGCGCTGAGGTTGCGGCGGCCGGTGGTGGTCATGGATGAGTCCCACAACGCGGGCACGCCCCTCTCCTTCGCGGCGCTGGCCGACGTCCGTCCATCCTGCGTGCTGGAGTTCACGGCGACGCCCGCGCGCGAGGGGCAGCCCTCCAACGTGCTCCATCAGGTGTCCGCCGCCGAGCTCAAGGCCGCGGACATGGCCAAGCTGCCGGTGCGGGTCGTGGCGCGGCACGCGGGTCAGCGAGACGAACTTTTGGCCGAAGCCGTGACCTTGCGGCGCAACCTGGAGAAGCTGGCTCTCATCGAAGGGCAGACGACGGGGGAGTATCTGCGGCCCATACTGCTCATCCAGGCCGAGAGCGTCGCCGCCTGCGACGATCTGAAGAAGAAGCTCGTGGCGGAACTCGGTTTTGGGGAGCCCGAGGTCAAGATCAGCGTCGGCGCCAATGACGAGTTGGCCGACGCGGGAGACCTTGCTTCGCCGAAATGCCCGGTGCGGGTCGTCATCACGGTCCAGAGGCTGCGCGAGGGTTGGGACTGCCCGTTCGCTTACGTCCTGTGCAGCCTGCGCGAGACGCGTTCGCCCACGGCCATCGAGCAGATGGTGGGCCGCATCATGCGCCTGCCAAACGCCAAGGCCAAGGCGGCGCCGGACCTCAACTGCGCTTACGTGTTCTCGGTCTCTCCCTCCATCGGAGAGGTGCTGGAGGAACTCCGTAATGCTTTGGTGGGCAACGGCTTCACGCCGGCGGAAGCCGGGCAGATTCTGCGACCGGGCGTCCAGGGAGGGCTGCCGTTGTCGAGCGTGGCGTCCAATGTGACGGTCGCCAAGGCGGATATCGACGCCAAGAAGGCTGCCGCGACCGTCGCCGCCTTCTCCGAGAAGGCGGCTGTGGACGCGGAGACCGGGACCATCACCATATTCGCTCCGTTGGTCGATGCCGAGATCACGGCGCTTTCCGGCTGCGTCACGACGCCGGAGGCCAAGAAAGCCGTCGAAGAACTGGCTCGGACCGTGAAGACGCTCGACGCGCTCAACGGAGGCGGCGGCGTCGCGCGGCCGTCATCGGCGTGGGAGCGTGGAGCGGAGTTCTCCGTTCCGATGCTGTGCGTCAAGGAGCCCGCCGGCCTCTTCGAGTTCGAGTCGACCTTCCTGTTGGAGCACCCGTGGAAGCTCAGCGACAAGGACGCGTCTTTGCCCGGTTACGACCCGCGGGCGCGGCCTAAGGGACGCGTCGGCGCGCTCGATATCGGCGTCACCGGCAAGGTGACGGAATCGCTCGTGGAGGATGCGGCGGAAGACTTCCTTTCCGCGCTCCACCGGCAAGTGATCACTTTGGGCATCGAGGAGGAGTGGACCGAGGACGCGCTCGTGGCCTGGCTGGACCGGCGCATCGTCCATCAGGACATCCTTGCCGGCGAATCGTCCGCCTTCATGCTCAAGGCCGTGCGTGGCGTGATGACTTCCCTGGGCATCTCGCCGCGGGAAATGGCGTTGGACCGGTTCCGTCTCCGGGAAGCCGTCGAGGCGCGCATCCAGGCGCATCGGGAGGCCGAGCGCCGCAAAGCGTTCCAGGGCTACTTGGAAGGCATGGCGCTGGCCGTGGATCCGGGCCGCGCGTATGATTTCCGGACGCAGCGATACGAGCCGAGCTGGCTGTTCTCCGGCGAGCATAAGTTCAAGAAGCACTATTACGGCGAGAATCCGGGCGAACTGGAATGGAGGACGGCGGGGGGAAGGCTCAAGGAAGAGTTCCAGTGCGCCCAATTCCTTGACGAGCAGCCAGAAGTCGAATACTGGGTCCGCAATCTTTCCCGGAAGGCCGGTTCATTCCGTTTGCTGACGCCCGATGGTTGGTTCTATCCGGATTTCGTCGCCCGACTCAAGGACGGACGGCTACTCGTCGTCGAGTACAAGGGCGCTTATCTGATGGAAGGCGCCAAGGATAAGCTCGCCATCGGAGCGGCCTGGGCCAAGCGCGGCGATGGACGCTGCCTGTTCGTGATGCCGACCGATGGCGACTTCACCGCCATCAGCGCCGCCATCAAGAAATAGTCGCCCGCGCTGTATACATAGTGTGTCCGGACACACTATGTATGCGGGTCAGGCGGCCTTTTCTGCCTTGAGGGTCGGGAACAGGATGACGTCGCGGATGGAGTCGGCGCCGGTCAGCATCATGGTGATGCGGTCGATGCCGACGCCGATGCCGCCCATGGGGGGCATGCCAGCCTCCATGGTCTGGACGAAGACCTCGTCGAGCAGGTCGGCCTCGGCGTCGCCGGCCGCGCTCT
>CAZTZW010000072.1:0-9507 GCA_964618085.1 uncultured Elusimicrobia bacterium | reverse complement strand
AGGTCTTCCTCGAGGAGCGCGTGAAGGGGCTGAAGGTCTCGACGGTGGAGATCGATAACGGCGGCGTCAAGCTGGCGGGCACCTTCAAGGGCTACCGGGTCGCCGCCGAGGCCGCGGTCGCCTTGCTCGAATCGCCGCGGCGCATCAAGGTGGACGTCAAGTCGGCTTCTTTGGGCGGCTCGGCCATCCCCGTGGCCCTGTTCAAGCCCATCAAGGAGCTGACCATCCCGCTCGAACCCAGCCCCGAGACCCCCTTCAACATCGTCCTCCCCGGTCTCTCCCTCAAGAACGGCCGACTCACCGTACCCTAGCAGAAGAACTGAGAAAGGGGACAGGTACCTAACTCAATTCGTATGGAAATTGAGTTAGGTACCTGTCCCCTTTCTCAGTTCTTCAGTTAGGGGAGAGCGAAGATGACGAGCTTCCCGTCGTCCCAGACGGGCCGGCCCTTGGCGCGCAGGCGTTTGTAGAGCGAGCCGCCCTCGGCGCAGGCGCCGCGCTTCTCGCAGGCGACGAAGCGCGCTCCAGTCGCCCGTTTCTCCTCGATGAAGGACCAATGGTCCGCGGCCTCGTCGTTGAGGTTGTTCCACCAGCCGCGGCGGTCGAGGTAGTAGAGAAGGACCGACGGGGCCGCGCCGCCGGTGACGAAGAGGTCGCCCTCGAGGGACACGGACTTGGCGGCCTCGCCGGCGCGCGCGCGGTAGTCGAGGCCCTGGTTGTACCAGTGCGGGATGCGCAAGGCCGCGTGCACGGGCACGGAGAGCATCAGTAGGAAGGCGGCGGCGCGCAGCCAGGCCTTCTTCGACGCGCGCAGGCGGGAGACGCCGACGCCCATGAGGCCGGTCGCGACGGGCACCAGCGGCAGGGACGTGTAGTCATGCGAGTGCGCGTAGTAGCCGAGCGCGACGATGGACAGCAGGGCGCCGAAGAACCAGGCGATCCAGAAGACGTCCTTCTTCTCGACGAAGACCTGCCGCGCGCCGACGAGGAACAGGACCATGCCGCCGTAGGTCGTCACCACTTCCAGGAATCGCGACGTCACGAGGAACTGGGCGAAGTACAAGGTCCGCTTGTAGTCGAACAGGGCGGCGAACTGCTCGCCCTTGGTCGGCACGACGTAGACGCCGTCTCTCGCGTAGGTGTACCACGCGAACACGAGTCCCATCGATACCAGGCCCGCCGTCCACATGGCCGCGTCGGTCCAGGACTTATGCTTCAGCCGCCGCCAGGTCAGCGCGAGCAGGGGGATGAACATGTGCGCATATGGAAGTTTGTGGCCAACGGCCACGAACGCGCCGACAGCCGCCAGCGCGAGCGCCCAGCGCGGCCGTCCTTTCTCCAGCGACAGATCCCAGAAATAGAGCCCGGCGACCAGCCCCAGCAAGGCGGTCGCCTCCGGCTGGACGGTGCGGCCGAAGTATATCTCCAAGGGCGAGAGACTGAACAAGATGGCGCCATAGAAGGCGGGCTCCCGCCCGAACTCGCGCTCGAAGAACAGGAACAGCAGGACGGCCGTCAGCAGGGACGCGAGCACCGAGATGAGCCGGCCCCAGGTCTCGCCCAGGCCGCCGATGTTCCACAGCTTGCCGAAGAGGTACATGTGCAGCGGCAGTTCGGTCGCCGCCAGCCGGTCCTCGGGCCCCTCCCAGTCGATGCGGGGTTTCAGAAGGGAGCGGTCCTCCCGCGCGAAGTTGCGCGCGATGGACGCGGTGTTGACCTGCCGGTGGTAGTGGTAGTCGAGCAGGGGCGCGCGCAGTCCGTAGAGATGGACGAGGACCGAGAGGCCGGCGACGGCCGCGAGCAGCAGGCCGCGGCCGGGGAGGCGGGTCATTCCTTCAGGGCGTAGACTTCGATGGTGCCGCCCGAGTGCAGGACGGCCTCGACGACGCACAGGACGAGAGCGAGGGGGAGGAACACGGGCAGGAGCAGGGCGACGAGGAGGCTCTGGACGGGGTACTGCGCCGCGGTCTCGGTGCGGGCGGAGGGCGTCTTGAGCAAGGAGTAGAGCAGGTTGAACTTGAAGCCGAGCGCGTTGTAGAGGCTCTGCAGGATGCCGTACGGGTTCTGCTCGAAAGAGAAATGGTCCACCTGCACGACGCGGAAGCGGTGGCGCTGCAGCAGCTGCTCGAGCGAGTTCCGGCCGAAGTGGGTGTAGTGGCGGGGCACGTCGAGATGGAACCAATAGCGCCCGAAGAAGCGGGCCTGCCAGCTGTCGTAGTTGGGCACGGCGACGGCCAGCAGGCCGCCGGGCTTGAGCGCCTCGTGGGCGCGCTGGAGCGCTCCGATGGGGTTGTAGAAGTGCTCGAAGGAGTGCCAGAAGATGATGGCGTTGTAGCGGTCATGCTCGTGGGGGGACGAGGAGAAGTCCTCCGTCGTCATCGGCAGCTTGAGCACCTCGCGGGCGTGGTAGGCCGACTGGTCGGAGAACTCCACCCCGTGCGGCTCATAGCCCAGCTCGCGCAGGTAGGACAGCATCAGCCCGCGCCCGCAGCCCACGTCCAGCACCGGCCCGCGCGGGACGCGGTTGTGGAACACCTGGGCGCGCCGCTTGCGGAAAAGGCGCACCAGCTTCTCGAAGAGGGGGTTGAACCGCACGTTGCCCTCGCCGTAATAGGCGGGGGGATACCACTTGCCGATCTCCTCGGGCGGCGGCGCGGGCCAGGACCGGCCGAAGCCGCAATCCGAGCAGCGCAGCACCTTGAAGCCCGGCTCGACCGTCTCGCAGGCGACGACGACGGTATAAGACCCGCAGACCAGACAGCGCGGCGGCGTCTGGTCCTGGTCCTTCGTCTGCGGCTGGAAGCGCGAGGCGTTGGTCGTCACGGCGAAGGGTATTCTACCCGTTTTGTTAGAATCCGACGCATGAAGGCAATTCTTCTAGCCGTCTCGCTCGCGATGCCCGCCGCCGCCCTCCTCCCCGAGGAGCAGAACACCATCAAGGTGTTCAAGGAGGCGTCCCCGTCCGTGGTGTTCATCACGAACATCGCCGTCGGGCAGAACATGTATATGGACGAGTTCGCCATCCCGCAGGGACAGGGCTCGGGGTTCGTATGGGACGACAAGGGCCACATCGTCACGAACTTCCACGTGGTGCAGGGCGGAGACGCCTTCCTCGTCACCTTGCGCGACCAGACCCAGCTCGAGGCCAAGATCGTCGGGGTGGAGCCGCGCAAGGATATCGCGGTGCTCAAGGTCGTCAAGAACCCCGGCAAGCTCAAGCCCATCGCGGTGGGCAGCATGGAGAACCTCCAGGTGGGGCAGATGGCCATCGCCATCGGCAATCCATTCGGCCTCGACCACACGCTCACGCACGGCGTCATCTCGGCGCTGGGGCGCGAGGTGCAGGGCATCGGCGGCGTGACCATCCGCGACATGATCCAGACCGACGCGGCCATCAATCCGGGCAACTCCGGCGGGCCCCTGCTCGACTCCTCGGGGCGGCTCATCGGCATGAACACCCAGATCTACAGCCGTTCGGGAGGCTCCTCGGGCATCGGCTTCGCGGTGCCCGTGCACCACATCAAGCGCATCGTGGGCCAGCTCGTGGCCAGCGGCAAGGTCATCCAGCCGGGCATCGGCATCACCATCCTGACCGCGGGTCAGCGGTACTACCTGCTCGGCGACGCCGAGGGCGTGGTCGTCAACCAGGTCACGCCCGGGGGCCCCGCCGCCAAGGGCGGCCTGCGCGGGCTCAAGCGCCTGCCCTCGGGGCGCGTCATCCTGGGCGACATCATCGTGGGCATCGACGAGCACGCCGTGAGGGACTACGACGACCTCTACAACGCGCTCGACCGCTACTCGGTCGGCGACGTGGTGACCGTCAAGGTCCTGCGCGACGGCAAGCCCGCTTCGGCCCGCGTCACCCTCGTCAACGTCTACTAGCGCCGCTCGGTCCGGCGCGCGGCGCGCAGGCGGCGCTTGAGCTCGGCCACGCGGGCGTCGCCTTCGTCGAGGTAGGAGAGGATCATGTCGGCGAACCGCGCCGCGTCGGGGGCCGCGATGTCGCGCCAGCGCCGCAGCAGCCGGTCGGCGGCGCGGCGGATGGACGAGGCCTGTATCTCGGTCATGCGCACGGGGTCACGGCGCTCCTCGGCCTGGTTGCGGCGGCGCGCGAGCTCCCTCTCGATGCGGGGCTTGAGCTTCGCGGCCACGCCGCTCTCCGTGATGGCCATCATCAGCCCTTGCGCCCGGCGCCCGTGGCCGCCGGGCACGTCGGCGTACATGCGGGAGACGCGGTCTTTATAGCGGCGGATGACCTTCGGGTCCCAGATGCCGGCGACGCGGGGGATGGCGCGCGCCCATGCCGCCAGCTCGGGCCGCAAGGTCGCGAATTCGCGGACGAACAGTTCTTGGGCGAGGTAGGCTTCATGCTCGTCCTCGTGTCCGTATAGGACGCCCTTCTCGACGGCGGTCAGGGACATCTTGAGGGCGGCGCGCCCCTGCAGACGGTGCGTCGTCTCGTGCACGTACACCGGCAGGTACATCACGGCGAGGCGCTCGAGGAGCGCGTCGTCCGTCGCCAGGTCCTCGAAGCGCGCGTCGCGGTCGCGCAGGAGCCAGTCGATGACGTCGGCCGGAAGAGCGAGGCGGTCGGTGTAGACCTGGTAGGCGCCGTCGCTGCCGGCGGGCACGCCGCCGACCTGGACGCGGCCCGCCGCCCGCGCGAGCAGGAGCTCGGCGGAGGTCCCGGCAGCCAGACGCTTGAAGGCGGCTTCGAGGCGGCCGCCGAGGGACGCGAGCGCCCGCTTCTGCGCGGGGTCGCTGGGGTCATGGACGAAGCGGCGCGCGGCGCGGGACGGGGCGAGACCGAACTTCTTATCGAGACGCGCCAGCGCCTTCGGGGCGTCGTCGCGCGCCATGGCGGCGACGGCGTCGAGCTCGGCGAGTCGGGCGGGGTCGGCCGCGTGCTCGGCGCGCAGGGCGGGCAGCCTCCCGGTCATCCGCTCGAGCGCGAAGAGGCGCTCCGAGAGCTCGGTCGCCTCCGCGTCGGTGAGCTGTCCGCCGGCCTTGCGCGCGTAGCGGCGTACGAGAGCGAGGTGCTCCCGCGTGCCCGGTGCCGCCTTCGAGCCGTCGAAGATGTCGTGCTCCCACCAGGAGGCGATGAGCGCGGCGCGCATCGAGATGGGCATGAGGCGCCAGGCGTCCTCCTCGGCGCCTTCGGCGCCCAGGCCCTTCCGCACCTCGGGAGCGAGCGTGTCCCAGGCGTTGGCGGCGCGGGCCAGGCGGTCCGCCTCCTTCTTCGAGCCGTAGGCGGCGCGGTGCCGGGCGGGGAGGTCGGTGTCGGCTTGCTGGAGGGGCAAGGTCTCGACGGCGATGAGCTCGCGCCGCAGGAAGGCCTCTCGATGGCCAGCCGGCAGGGTCTCGAGCGTCTTGATCTCGTGGGCGCGCAGCAGGCTCGACGCGTACATCTCGGGATGGTTCGCCCGCGTCCAAGCCCGCGCCGCGCCGTCGGCGAGGAAGGCGGAGGCGACGGAGGGATCCAGCGCGGTGAATCCCGCTTGATAGGCGGCGAACGCCGTCGGGGCGGGCCGCGCGGCCGGGACCGGCGCGACCCGCATGGCCGCGGCGGCGCCGAGGGCGTATGAGAGGAGAAGGGCTGCGAGGACGGCCCGGCACGGCTTCATGAGCGGTAGCCTACACGTAAGCCGCCCCGGGCTCCTAGGGTCTTAGGACCGTCCCGCGCGGGTCCGGGAGACCTACCCGTCCGCGTCGAAGTAGCTCAGGATGAGGAGGAACATCTCGTCGTCCGACGTCAGGCCCCACGACACCGCCTTGTCGGGGTCGGGGTTGACGGGGTTATCGGCGGAGTTGTCGTAGGCGCCGTCCACCCAGACCCGCGTGCCGGCTGGGACGACGCGCGGCGTCTCGAACATGTAGGTCAGCTGCGACTTGGAGTCGAAGCGCGGTATGCTGAGCAAGGTCTCCTTCTTGCCATCGGGGAGTTCGGCGACCGCGCGCATGCGCGCTCCGCGTTGGTGCATGTGGGGGCGGAAGCTGACGAGGGCGGCGGCGCGCTCGAAGCGGAAAGCCTCGTACGGCCCCATGAGGTGTTCTCGCGTCCGCGGCGGGATGCGTACGTCGCGTTTGTTGAGTATCTGGAACTTCACATCCCGCGGAGGCTTGCCGCCGCGATAGAGGTAGAGCCCCACCTGGGTGCGGTCCCGTTCCGGACGGCCGGTCGGATCATAGTGGATCTCGAGCGTCAGATGTCGCCCCTTGGGGACGCGGATGGCCGTGCCCTCCGGCAGCTCGGCCGTCCTGCGGCCATGGGTCCAGTTCCACACGAAGCGCGAGCCGGGCGGGCGGATGGCCATCAACTGGCCGGAGGAAGGGTTCTCTCGGAGGTTCGCGTATTCCTGATAGGGCTTCGGGAACGCGAACACGATGGCGTGGTGGGCCAGGCGGGTGTTGCTGGGTCTTATCTCTACGGCCCGGAGCAGGAGCTCGCGTTCCAGCGGCGGCCCCAGCTGGAAGTAGCGGTACGTGACGCCGCCGGAGGAGGAGATCACCGCCTCGCGGTCCATCTCTAAGACGATGTCGGGCGGTCCCAACTCCCACGGAGGCTGAGGGAGCGGCTGGAGCAGCGGGTCGTCCCCGGAGCCGCGCGGCGAGCCGGCGTCGATCCAGCGGACGAGCGCGGAGAGTTCTTCGGGCGCGAGGCTCGGATCGTCCGCATACGGACCGTACCGCTTGTCCGCGCCCCACGGGGGCATCCGGCCCGTCAGCAGGCTCTCGCGGACGGCGGGCGCCCAGGCGTGCAGCGACGCGTGGCTCGTGAGCGGAGCTATGCCCTCGGCGGCGGCATGGCAGCGCTGGTAGCGGCGCCGCACGAGCGGAGCGATCTCCCGCTCATAAGAGGGAATCCGGGTCTCTTCCGCGCTCAGTCGGCAGCCGTCGGCGGCACGGCCGTCCCCTTTCACGGGGCGGCCCGCCAGGAAGTCGTCCAGCGCTTCGCCGGCCCGAGCGGCGCGGCCCCGGAAGACGACGTTCCATCGCGCGGGGTCTATGATGAGGGTCTCGCCGTCGCTCTCCAGCCCCAACGAGGACGTCACGATGCCCGCCGCGTCCGCCAAGATCGGAGCGTCGAGGCCGGGCAAGGACGCCGTACCCAGGCCGTCCGACGAGGCGGCGATCAGGAAGAACGGGACATCGTCGGCCTTGGCGCGGTACTGAACGCGCCGGAGCGCCTGGATCGACGAGGCGACGGGCGCGCAGTCGGCGACGCGCAGCGTGAGCACGACGGCACGCCTGCGGGAGAGCCGGTAGAGCTCATGAGACCGACCGTCCCGGTCCAGAAGGCGGAAGTCGCCGACCGGCCCGTCCAGTCGTGCCGCGCTCGCGCCAGTCGAGACGCAGAGGCACAGGGCGAGCGCGAGCCGCGTCATCCAGTGCCGGTCTAAGCCAGGCCGGTCAAGGCACGATCTTGGCCTGTACGACCCGGAAGGCGCCGCCTTGCGGCTCGATAACGCGGTCCTTCGCGCCGGCGGGAATCCAGACGACCGTATCCGCTTGGGCGAGGACCGAGCTGCCGCCCGCGCTCACGCGCGCGCTGCCGCCGAGTACCACGTAGACCAGGTGATGCTGCGACGGCGCGGGCTGCCGCGTCGTCGCGGTGAATTCCACGGCGCTCGGCGTGATGGCCGAGCCTCCCTTCTCCTCGCGCTCGCGGACGCCGCCCGCGGCGGCACCTTTGCGCAAGGAGGTCTCGAACCCGTACATCGCTTCGTGCGGGGACTTGCCGACCGGAGGCGGGGACTTCGTCCCGCGGTGGGCCGACACGATGATGTGCTCGGTGGAGGTCAGACGCTTGAGGCCGCCTCGCCAGTTCCCCGCCTTCCAGACCTGGAAGTCGCCCGCTTTCATGTCGACCTGCGCGTTCTGGATGATGTAGCTCGCCGGACGCAGGAGCACGACCATCTGGTCATTGGGTGTGGGCACGCGGGGTACGTCGCCGGGGCCCTGCATGGTGTAGATGACGTCGAAGGCTGGCCGCTGGAGCAGGGGGCGGCGGACGGCTTTGGCGCCGAGCGCGGCGCGCGCGTCCGCGATCTTGTAGACGCGGGGTGCCAGGTCGTATGACCCCTTCACATCCGCGGCGGACGACGGCGCCGGGAGCGAGAGGACCGCCAGGAGCAGGAAGAGCATCGACATCCTGAGATTATGAGTCATGGTGGCGGGTCCGTCAAGGCGACATCGCGGCGGCCGGACGCGCCGGCGCGAAGGCGTCCCTGATCCGGGCGGGGTTGAGGCGCGAGAGGCCCAAGGAGAGCATGATGTGCAGGTTGCCGCCGATGTTGAACAGCATGTAGATGAGCGCGCCGTTCAGGGCGCGCCCGGCGCCCGGGGCGCGGATGAGCCCGTAGAACGCCAGCAGGCCCAGAGCGGTCGCGCCCAGGTAGCGCGGCGCGCGCCCGGGCTGGGCCGCGAGGTCGGGAAGCGGCACCAAGGTCCACATCAGCACGTGATAGAAGATGAGGTCCCAGTGCGGCTGGGGGCGCGACACGAGGAAGAACAGGAGCGGCCAGGACGACTCGAAGAGAGCCGTCCGGAGCAGGGCGGCGCCCGGCGCGCCTCCGGCGCGCAGCGCCGCGAAGGTCCAGAGGGCGCAGGCGGCGGCCGCCGCGCACCACAGGGGCAGGCTGCTCCATCCATAACCGTAGGCGGCGACGGCCATGTAGGCGAAGAAGTTGAGCCCGAGGCGGGCGTAGAAGGCCGAGCCTTCTCCGCGTCCTTCCGCCTCCTCCAGGAGATGAGCGTCCGAGAGGGCCATGTGCGCGCCGAACAGCAGCCAGTTCCCGCGCCACAGGAGGAGGCCGGCCGCCAGGAGGCCGGCGAGCTTGAGGAGAGCGCGCGGGTCCGCAGCCCGCGCCTTCAGCGCCGTCCCGGAATAGAGGAGAGCGACGACGTAATGGCTCATCGCGGCGGCGAACACCAGCCCGAAGTAGGGGCGCGCGTCCAGCCGGTCCTTGAGCAGCAGCACGGCCGCGAGGGCCGCCAAGCGCACGGCGCTGAGATAGAGCGAGGCCGGTGCTCCCGGTCCGGACGCCCGCGCGGAGAAGCGTCTCAAGACGCGCTTATCTCACGCTCTCGAGCGCCGCGATCTCCCCGTAAAGGTGCGTGGCCGAGGCGATGGCTTTCTGGAACATGCCGAGGTGCAGGCTCTCGTTCTCCGAGTGCGGGTTGGAGAGCGGGTCCTCGACGCCGATGAGCAGGGCGGGCGCGCCCTTGAGGGCCTTGGCGAAGGGGCCCACGAACGGGATGGAGCCGCCGCAGCCCATGTCCACGGCCGGGCGGCCATAGCCCTTTTGGAGCGCGGTGCGCGCCGCGGTGAAGGCGGGCGCATCGGTGTCCGTCGTCCACGCCGGGCTGGCGGACTCGTTGGAGAAGCTGACGTCGACGCCCCACGGCGCGTTTTTGAGGAGATGCTTCTTCAGCGCGGCGAGGATGGCCTTGGGGTCCTGGCCGGGCACGATGCGCACGCCCATGTGCGCCCAGGCCTGGTCGTTG
>CAZTZW010000071.1:0-9510 GCA_964618085.1 uncultured Elusimicrobia bacterium | reverse complement strand
CGCGGTCGAGGGCGAGGGCGCGGGCGCGGGCGCGGTCGCGGTCGCGGGCGCGGTCGAGGGCGAGGGCGCCACGGATTTTTTCGGCAACGGCCTGCGCCGCGATGACAGTCTTCTCGTCCACGATCTCCGCGAGGTCCCTCAGAGAATCGGCCTCGGTCTTGTAGCCGAGAGCTTCCAGGACGTGCGGAACGTGAACGCGCGTCGTCCAATCAATCAGGATGAAAGCGCGCCGGATTTCCACCTTCGCGCTCGACCGCGAGCCCACGATCTTGGAGAGCAGCGGCTTGATGTACTTGTCGCGCGTGGCGTTGTCGGGCATGGAGTCGTTGAGATCGACGACGGTCCAGCCGATGATGGGGCAAGCGCATTGCGGTCTGTACGAATGGGGCTCGCCTGCCAACCAGGCGACGGCTTCCATGGCGCAGACGCCTTTCTCTCGCGACTGGTGCGAACCGCTGGACAGGGTGATCTTCTCGATACTGACGGTCATGTTATTGGCCTCTCTATTTTCGATGTGAGCGTGTTGTTGAGCCGGATGCGCTCCCCCCGGTCGTCGTTGTTCAGTGTTGTCGGTCTTGGGGTGCGAAGCCCTCTTGCGGGGCGGATCTATCAGCTGGGGCCCGGCGGCGCCAGATCGGAGAGCAGCCCGCGTACCAGCTGCGCGCTGCTGGCCCACCGGCCGCGGCTCCGTGTGCCGTTGCCGTTCGGGATTCCCTGCGAGATTCGGGCGGAGCCCGCGCTGCTATAAGTTCCAGTCTCCGAGTCGTTCCGAAGGAACGACGAGGAGTTCTTGTATAGTGCCGACCGCGAACTATTGTTCGGGGTGCGCCGTCCTGTGGACGAAGGGTGGATAAAGCTGTGGACAACTCCGCAGAAGAAGTCGCGGCCCACGAGGACCTGGCGCCAACGCCCGGACGGGTCCGTGCCGATGATGAGGAGGCCCCAGGCGCGTAGCTCCATGGCGCAGCGGCCCGCGTAGTCTTCGCTGCAGCCGGCCGACTTGGCGAGCTGCGCGCGGTCGCGCGCGCCCTTGATCTCCAACAGGTGGATCTGCCGGAAGATGTACCAGAAGATAGATCTGTGGACGTTGGACGCTTTGCGCCCCGACAGCATGGCCTCGGCCTTCGCGGCGGCGCGGTAGACGCGCAGTTGCATCTCCTCGGGCCAGTCGTAGGGGACGACGATCATCCGGGCCTCACCGTGAGCGTGAGCGGTTTGCCTGTGCGGATTCGCAGGCCGTATTCGCGGTGGAGTCGGACCAGCGCTCGGAAGATGGCCGTGCGCGTGGTGCCGGCGCGAACGATGGCGACCAGCAGCCGGCGTCGGCTCTGGATCTCCACGCGCCAGGTGCTGGCGGGTTTGCTCAGCTGGGCCTCCGGAGGAGATCCGCGACGACCGCCGCGGAGTGCTGCATGGTCCACGCCGCGGCGTGCGCCGCGGCCTTGGGTGAGCGCAGCAGGAAGCGCGTCGAGCGCGCCCCGCAGCTACAGACCAGCTCGTAGCTCATGAGGCCCGAGTGCTGCGCCAGCTGGTGCGCGGCCAGGGCCGCGCGCAGCTTCTTCTCCGACACTTGGCGAGCCATCAGTCTCGGTGCCCCGCGGGACACGTCAGGACGAACCACAGCGCGAACGCCAACAGGAGAAGCCCGGCGCCGCCGCCGGCGGCTAGCAACTGGCTCATTCAGACCCCCAGCAGGAATAATTCAGCCGGCACCGCGGCTCCTGGGAGGGGCGCGGTGCCGGCTTAAAAAAACAGCGCCGCAGGGCTGAAATAATCAGCCCCGCGGCGCGATTAAATCCCCCCTGGACAATTAGGGGCGATTTAGTAAAATAAGTACGGCTGGGTCGGTAACTCTCCAAGCTCCCGGTCCTGGCCAGGCAGTGGAATAAGCCCCGTTAGCGCGGGGCTTATTCTTTTTCTACGAACCGATTATTTCGGCTTCATCCGGCTTTAATCCCGTCTGTCCAAAAATAAATATTATCGTTAGTAACTGAAACCGAGGAATCCGGCCCCCCGCCCGCTCCGAACGCCCGCTTGACGTTCTCGCGAAATGAAGTATGATGCTCCGCATGCGAACGCTTCTGGCGCTCTGGCTGCTGGCGGCCCCCGGGCCGGTCTTCGCCCATGATCCCTTGCCCGGCGTCTATGCCCAGGCCGTCGCCGGCTTCCCGGAGCATGACGGCGATGACAAGGAGTTCACGGAGCCTTTTGACGCCGCGGCCTGCCGGCGCGCCGACCGGGCCCAGACCGCCTTGGTCGACCGCGGCAACGCCCTTAAAGACCGCTACCTGGCGGCCTGCCGGGCCTCCGGCGCGGACGCGTCCTGGTGCGCGCAGTCCATGCGCCCGAACCCCGACAGCCGCGGGGCCTTCGTCTGCACCTACGGCGAGGCCCAGCCCCACCAGCTCATCCACCCGGACCAGGCCACCTGGCCCCACGCCTTCAAGGCGCTGGCCCTCATCTCCGAGCTCTCGGCCCGGGGCATCTCGGTGTGCCTGGTCAACAACTGGTGGCGCCCGGAGCCCTATAACGCCAACGTCGGCGGGGCCCCCGGCCGGCATCCCGCCGGCACCGCGGTGGACGTGAAGTTCTGCTCGGCATCCGACCGGGAGAGGGCCTTCGTGGAGCTGTGCCGGCTGCGCCGCCAGGGCCGCCTGCGGGCGCTCGGCTACTACCCGGGCTCGACCGTCCTGCACTTCGGCGTGGGCGACTCCTCCCCCAACACCTGGGGCAAGTCCTGCCCCTAGGGGCGGCGGCCGAGGACGGCGTGCGTCAGCGTCTCGGCCAGTAGGAGGGCCTTGATCTTGCCGGCCGCGGTGAGCTCGTAGCGGCGGGCCCGGCGCGAGCCGCTGGAGAGCAGCTCCCCCTGGTTCACGGCGTCCAAAAGGACCCGGTCCATGCGGCCCACGGGATACCCCGAGGCGCGCAGCCATTTGGCCAAGGAGGTGGCCGTGGGCTTGGGGAGGCTCAGGAGCCGCTCCGAGGCCATCAAGAGCACCAGGCAGGCATCCTTGCCCCCTTTATCGCCTCCCGGGATCTTGCCGCGCAAGGTCAGTCCTCCGGACCGGGCCTCCACCACCGCGTTCCAATCGACCCGGGGCTCTCGCTGCGGACCGGTCCCGGGCGCCGCTTCCACCGGCGTCTGCCGCAGCACGAACTCGGCGCGCTCGGCCCTCACGAACTCCGCGTCGCCCTCGGCCTCGAGCTCGGCCCCGTTGGGCAGTTTCAGTCTGACGCGATGCGGGTTCATGTCTTGATTATCGCATATGTCACGACATCCGTCTAGACGCAGTGGATAAGTCTGGGATAACGTCATATGCGTCTTGCCGTCATCCGTATACGTCAAACATCATGACGTATAAATAGAACATAAGACATATACGACGAGCATAGGAGGCGAACCAGGGGATAACCCTGTGCGTAACTATCTCCCCCCGCCCGTCGAGGGATCGCTCACCGGGGCGTCGCGCCGAGCGCGGCCTGAACGGGAGGGGCGATGGGGCTGGGCAAGGGAGGGGCGGATGCCGGCTGGGCCCGGGGGCGTTCCGCGGGGCCCCGGGCCCCGGGGTAGAAAGAGCGCCTCAAAAGGGTGATTTAAAGCGGTTAAAAACGGCCCTAGAATGCCCTAGGAAGGCCGTTGGGGGCCGGGGGCCGGGAAAGATGCGTCCGGGCCTTGGCAGGAGGCTTGGAGGGCCGGCAAAAGCCGGGTCCGGGAGGGGCTCCGTATACACCTATAAGCGCTGGCTGCTTGCTCTGGCGAAGCAGCCAGCGCTTATAAGCATGAGAGGGTGGGGCGGGGGCTGCGTGTCTGGGGAGGCGGGCCGGACTTGGGGCGGTTGGGCCGGCTTGCGGCGGCGGCGCTTAGAAGCGGCCGGAGACTTCGAAGGCGTACTTGCGGGAGACCGACCGGGAGGGGTCGATGATCTTGCCGGCCTTGAAGTAGGCCATGGAGACGGCCAGCTGGAGCTGGTCCATGAGCGGGTAGCGGATGCGGCCGTTCCACTCCGAGCCCAAGGTCCGCGAGCCGCCGGCGACGCGCTCGCCCTGGTACAGGAAGTAGTCTATATCCAAAGTGAAGCCGCGGTAGGCGGGAGGGGTGTAGCCGGCGCCGACCACCATGATGCCGCTGACCCCGACCGGCAGGCCGGAGGCGGTGGTGGAGGAGTAGTTCCCCCCGTACGCGTCGTAAGGGGTGGCGGCGAAGAACTCGCCGAAGCCGGACCGCTCGAGGCCGCTGTGGCGGCGGCCGTGGCTGGGGAAGAAGGCCTCGTCGCGGGTCGCCGTGCCGGGCTGGTCGCCGCTGCCGCGCGCGACCGAGACGCGGGCGATGCCCTCGCCGCTCTTCCACAGGCGCTGCTTCCACTTCATGCGCACGACCTGGGCGTTGCCGTTGTAGGTGATGTGGTTGGGCGCGGGCGTGGCGCCGGTGGGCGTGGCGACGCCCTTCTGCATGGCGGCCTCGCCGTCGAACACCAGGGGGCCGTAGGAGATCTGGTAGCGCACGGAACTGAACGAGCGGAAGGCCTTGGACACGCGGCAGCCGACGCCGGCGTCGGGGTTGCCCGCGTAGGAGCAGCCGTACACCATCTGGTTGGAGCCGTCCTTCTCGAAGAGCTGCATCAGCTGCCAGGTGCCCTCGGTGGGTAGGTCCAGCGAGGCGCCGAACAAGGTCAGCGGGTTGGGGGCCGAGGTGTTGAGCGGGTTGCGGTCGGCGAGGATGAAGCCTTCGGCCTTCATGCCCCACCACGGCAGCTCGCCGCGGACGGTGGCGCCGGTGAGGCCCGCGCCGTCGTCATCGAGCAGGAGGCCCGAGCCCAGGCGGAAGCTCTGGCGGCCGAGCGTGTACTCGAGCGGCAGGTCCCATAGCCCGCGCACGCGCATGTAGGCGTTCTCGATGAAAGGGGTCTGGTCGGTGCGCGGGTAGTACAGCGCCGCGCGGCTGAAGGGCGCGGCCACGCTCGCGGTGGAGCCGGCGACGCCGATGGCGTGGAGAACGAGGCCCAGGTCCATCGTGGCCTCCTCCCCCCCCGAGCGGCCGGGAAGCTTGATCTTGCGCACGGCCACGCCCAGGCGCGCGTCGTCCGATAGGAAGGAGTGCTTGTTGCTGCCGGCCTGGTTCTGGCGCAGCTCGAGGTTGCTCACCGCGATGCCGCGCAGCTTATAAGACGCGGAGACGTCGAGGCTGGCGGCCCCGGCGAGAGCCGGGACGGAGAGGAGCAGGACCGCGTGCGCGAAGGCGCGTCGCATCGGGAACGAATCCTAGCAAAAAAACGCGCGGGGGCATCCGCCGAAAAAAGAACCCCCCGGCCATTTAGGCCGGGGGGCTTTTTTACGACCGTTCTAAGAGTTGCTTAGAAGCGGATCTTGACGTCCGCGGCGGCCATCTGGGCCGGGTTCAAGGCCGCGTGAGCGCCCTTGACGTCCGCGATGTACGCACCGGGGAGGAAGCTCGCCACCGTGATCGTGAGGGACACGTTGTCGGAGTGCTTCCACTCGTTGGTGAAGTCCACCTCGGAGCCGATGTTGCGGGAAGGCTTGCCGCCGGTGGAGCGCGGCGCCACGCGGTGGAACGCGTAGCGGTAGTAGGCCAAGCCCGTGGTCAGCTTGTTGATCGCGGCCGGGGTGGCCTTGACGCCGGCTCCCCAGATCACGCGGTTCGACAGGCCGTTGGAGGCGGAGCCGTTCGAGGTGCCGCCGGTCGTGACGCTCTGGCCGAGGACGACGCCAGCCGTCTGGTCGAAGCGACCGTAGATGGCGCCCGGGCGGTAGTCCGTGTTGATGGACTGGAAGTTCCCGTTGCCGGCGTGCGCGAAGTTCGCGTCGCCGGAGCCCATGCCGAGCTCGAGCCACGGGTTGACAGCCGCGACGTCCGCGATGTCAGCCTTGTAGCCGCCCTTCAGGAGCAGCGCGTAACCAGTGAAGCGGCCGGACTGCGGGCCGACGCCACCGTTGACGAACGTGACGCGGTCGTCGCCGAAGTTCTTGGCGAACTCGGCGTGACCGGAGAAGCCGCCAGCCGTGACCTTCGCCTTGACGCCGGCGACGTACAGGTTGGTGTTCTTACCGGTCGTGGCCGCCGGAGGCACGGTGATGCCCAGGCCGTTGGTGGCATGGTTCTGGCGGTTGTACAGGTAGACGGACGGCTTCACCATCTCGTGCTGGTTGCACGAGACGACGAGAGCGCGGACGTCGGTGGAGGCGGCGGCGAGCGTCGCGGGGCCAGTGTCAGCCATGCGGCCAGCCAGGCCGGTGACGGTCATGTGCTCGCCCTTCCAGTCGAAGCGGAAGGAGTCGAGCGCGTCGGTCACGAAGCCGTAGTTGTCGCGCGGGCCGTAGTAAGCGATCAGGTCGCCCTGCTCGCCGTAGAACTGGCGGCCGATCGTCGTGTCGAACAGGCCGGCGAGCTTGTCGATCTTGACGTTGGCTTCCTGAACGATGGTGTTGGTCTGCCACGTGTTGAGGTTCTCGGGAGCCTCGCCATAGCTGCGCGGGGCGGCGAGGTTGTGAGCGCCCTTGACGAGCGTCACGCGGGCATGCACGTCGTCCAGCAGGTCCCAGTCGGCCGACAGCATCGTCCGGGTGAAGGCGTGGCCGAGGCGGTCGTTGTTGCCGTTGGTCACCGCGCCCTGAGCGGGGCGGGTCACGAAGTCAGCGACGTTGCGGGCGGAAACAGCGGTCACATCCAGCTGGCCGCTGAGCTTGAGGTTCTTCAACAGCTCGGCATTGGCACCGGTAGGCAGGAACATCGCCAGTGCCAGGGTCGATCCCAGGAGCTTCTTCATTGGCTTTTATTTCTCCTTGTTTGTCTCGTAAGCCCCGCTTTAGTGCGGGGATACTTTTTACGGCATACCCCGCTACGTGCGGGGCCTACGCTACTACTCAGGAGCGCCATAAGCTGCGGCTCCTTGCTCTTTCGAGCGCGCTAAATCTAGCAATATGTATTTATGGGTGTCAACAGTTGTCTACACGAATGTCATACAGCCTGGAATCCAGGCAATGTCATCCAGTGTTATTTAGTAGGGGGCTGAAGCCGGGCATTCGCCCAGGCCGCCCACGCGGAGTCGGGGTATTGCAGGGTCATCTTCTGCAAAGTGGACTTCGCGGCGTCCGCCTGGCCCAGCGCGGCCTGACAGCGGGCCTGCACGCCCAGCACCAGCGGAGCGAGGAAGTGCTCCGAGGAGGTCTCTAAGAAGGAAGAAGAAGCGGCGAGGGCCTCGGCGCAGGCGCCGGCGGCTTCATGGGTCATCGCCTTGTTGGCCAGGGCGAAGGGGGTCAGCGGCCCCCCCTCTTCGGCGGCCTTGCCGTAGGCCGCGAGCGCGGTCGCGTACTCGCCGCGGGCCTGGAGGATGTCGCCCTCCAACAGGCGGGACATGCCGGCGGCCAAGGTGCCCGGATGGTCTTCCCCGATCTTCTTGACGGAATCCAGCGCTTCGTTGGGGCGGCCGCCGTAGGCCAGGAGCTCGGCCACCGCGTAGCGGTCCCAGGCGTCGGCCTTGCGGGCGCGGCGCGAGACCGCGACCAGACCCGCGAGCACCGCGAGCACGACCACTCCGCCGACCACGGCGAGCGCCTGCTTGCGCCGGGCCAGGACCCAGTCGAGGGCGCTGATGACGGCTTCGCGCACCTCGTCGTGCTTGGCTTCGAGGTTGCTCGACCAGTGCTGGGTGTCCTTGGTAGTCATGTTCCTTTGGTGGGTGTTCGGTTGGTGGATGATGGGGAGCCCGTATTGCCCCGAGAGGGAATCGAACCCCCATCTTCTCCTTAGGACGGAGTAGCTCTATCCATTGAGCTATCGGGGCGCTTGTACGAGCGGCTGATCCCTAAGGAAGCGGATGATAGCTTAAAACCCAGGGCTTCGCCAGGGGGCCGGGTTCATGGGACTGTTACGAGAAGGGCCCCTGGAAGCCATGTCCGGGTCCTATAATGGAAGGGACGCTAAGGAGGGCTCATGTCCACCAAGGCAGAGGCGTTCAAATACCGCCAGGAACGGTCCGGTCCCAAGAAGTCCCCCCGCGCCTGGGTCCGGCACGGGAGCCGGAGGGGCGGCACGGGGTTGACGGCCCACCGCGGGCCCACCAAGAAGCTGTGGGAGAGCGCGGCTCATCCTCTGGAGGAATCGGCGGAGCGCAAGTACAGCCGGGTGTCCGGACGCTCGGGCGCTAGTAGGTCAGGACGGAGTGGATGGCGCGGTCGCCGAGCTTGGACCGGCCCTTCAGGAAGCCGAGCTCGATGAGGAAGGAAGTCCCCACCATCTGAGCGCCCAGGGCGTCCATCAAGGACAGCGCCGCCGCGGCGGTGCCGCCCGTGGCGAGCACGTCGTCGATGAGGGCGACCTTGGTGCCTTTCGGGAAGGCGTCGGCGTGGACCTCGATGACGTCGGTGCCGTACTCCAGGGCGTACTCCGCGCGGTGCGTCTGGCGCGGCAGCTTGCCCTTCTTGCGGACGGGCACGAAGCCGGCGCCGAGGCGCTGGGCCAGCGGGGCCGCGAGCAGGAAGCCGCGGGACTCGATGCCCGCCACGACCTGCACGCCTTTCCCCAGATAGGGCGCCGCCAGGGCGTCGATGGTGGCGGCGAAGGTCTTCGGGTCCGCCAGCAGGGGCATGATGTCCTTGAACACGATGCCCTTCTTCGGGAAGTCGGGGACGTCGACGATGCGGCTCTTGAGGTCCGTCGCGGTCATTTCTTCTTCCCGTTCGGCTTCACCGGGGCGAGGAACATGAGCTTGCGCGGCTGCTTGCGCTTGGCCGGCGGCACCTGGGAGGGCGCGGTCTTGCGGCCGGCCGGGATGGTCTGGCCCAGGATGTCGGTCTTGAGCTTGGGCGCGGTGAAGCCGGGCTGGAGGTTCGTGGGAGCGCGGCGGCTGGTCTCCTCGATCTCGATGAGGCCCATGCGGTTGGCGACGCGGCGCAGGCGCAGGAGCGCGCGCTCCTCGATCTGGCGGATGCGCTCGCGCGAGAGGCGCAGGCGCTTGCCCACTTCCTCCAGGGTCATGGGCGTCTGGCCGGTCAGGCCGTGGCGGAACTCGAGGATCATGCGCTCGCGGTCCCCGATCTCGCGCATCGCCTGGTTGAGCTCGTCGTGTAGCTTGAGCACGCCGATGAGGTTCTCGGGGGACTGCGCCGAGGTCTCGGCGATCATGTCCTCGACCGTGATGTTGTCGTCCTCGGAGTCGATGGGCGATTCCAGGGAACCCATGCCCTTGGCGGCCTCGGCCGCGTCGAGCACGCCGCGCACCTGGCGGGCGGTCCAGTGCATCGCGCGCGCCATCTCGGCCAGCGACGGGTCGCGGCCCAGCTTGACGTGCATCTTCTCCCACATCTTCAGCCACTTGCGCAGGGCCTCCCACGCGTGCGGCGGGATGCGGATGGTCTTGCTGGTCTCCTCGACCGCGCGGCGGATGGACTGCTCGATCCAATAGGAGGCGTAGGTGGAGAAGCGGTAACCCTTGGAGGGCTCGAACTTGTCGATGGAGTGCATCAGGCCCAAGTTTCCCTCTTCGACGAGGTCCA
>CAZTZW010000070.1:0-9517 GCA_964618085.1 uncultured Elusimicrobia bacterium | reverse complement strand
GTGCCGCGTACTCACGCTCCGCCTCGGTATGAAGTCGGTACGCGCATGCGTCTTGCGTCTCGTTGAGCTTCGCGATGAACCGATGAGCGTCATGCCAGGAGACGTTCTCGACGGGATGGGCGCCGCAGCCGCCGCGGTCGCAATCTTCATCCCTCTTGAAGCGAGAGGGATTCTCACCCATGACCAGAAGGTACTGGAGCTGGGTCACGGGGGTCGACTGTAGTTCGAAGGCCTTGGTGAGGGTGACGCGATGCAGGCGCTCGTCGCGATAGCGGTCCTCCGATTCGGTCCCGGGGCTTCCCATGTCGAACGACCCGGGCTTGATGGGGATGAATCGCGCCGCGGCGCCAACTTTTCGTTCATCGAGGGCTTCGCCCACCCTCGCGGCCGTCGCCGGCTGCCCGGCGAATAGAAGGCAGAGCACGGCCGCGGTCCTCACGGGATCTCCCCGCACGCGTGCAGCGCCATGATAGCGTAGGCGGAGCCCGCATTGGAGATGAGGTTGTGCTTGTACCAATAGGCCTGAGACGGCGTGAACCATCGGCCGCTCTCCCGCTGGTGGCTCTTGAGCCATGCGACTCCTCGGCGCAGCCGAGCGTCGCGCGCCGGCAGGCCCGCCTGCCTCAGGACATAGACGGTCAAGCCGGTGGCGTAACCGTCGCTGTCCACGGGCGCCCGGTGGTGCTCGTCGCGTCCCGGCGGGGGATCCGCTTGACCGCGGATGTGCTCGCTCCCCCATGCCTTGCGCGCCTCTGGGGTCCGCCGGCGTTCGTCGAGAGGATCGTCGACGAGGCTGGCCAGCGACCAGCCGCCGTCCGGCCGCTGCGCCGCCGATAATTCGGAGATGACTCCGAGTCTGTCCGCCGGGGTCAGAAGGCCGTCGACGCGGGCGGATGCCCACAGGAGCATGACTTTTTGATGGAGGGTCGACGGGGGATGCGCCTTGAAGTAGCGCCGGACGCCGGACAGACCCGAGCGCGCCGCCGCGCCGCGAGCGTAGCCTCCGGGCGCGGCGCCCGCGGCGACGGCCGCCAGAGCGGTGGCGAAGCTCTCATCGCTCTTGAGCGGCGGCGCGCCGTCCGTCTGGTGGGTCCAGCCTCCGTCTTCACGCTGCAGGACCCACATCCGATCGAGCTCGCGGCGCGCGTGCGGGGAGAGGCCTCGCCCGTTCGCGCGATCGTGCAGAGCGAGGGCGGCCGCGCGCCATATGACGCCGGCCGTCAGGAATTCTTGGTGCAGATTGGGCTCAGCCTCCATGCGCCGCGCGACGATGCTCTCGTAAAGGAGACGCGCTTCGGCCGGTTCCGGTGACACCGCGTTCAGCGCGGGCCGGGCCATCAGATACGGCGCCAAGGTATGGCAGGCCGCGCACTTTCGCGTGCCGCTCCAGTATCGGGCGGCGCCGTCGAGCGAGCGCGCGGCCTTGATGGCCGAGAAGTCGCGCGCGAAGGGCTCGTCGGCGACGATGGGGTCCCAGGCCGGCACGTGGACTGCGGGCGGGCGTTCTTCCCCCCCGCAGGCGACCGCCGTCGCCGTCGCGGCGAGGACGAGAAGGCGCGCGAAGGAAGGAGGCATGAGGCTAGGGCTCGATCCGCATTTCCAGCAACGGCCGGTCGACGAACTCGAACCGACCATCGGGCGACTTGACCGCGGTCCGTTCGACCAAGGCGACGGCACGCAGCTCGCGCGCCGTCGCGCGCGGCAGCCCGTTGATCACGCGTCGTATCCCTTCTTTCGTCCAGGGATCGTCCGGGAGCGCTGCGCGCGCCCGTCCCTTGCCCGGAGTGTACTGCAGTATCAAGCCCGCTCCCCGGCTTTCCGACGCGGTGAGCCAGCGTCGTTCGCCTTGCCGCGGGACGCCTTGAAGACGATGGACCGTGAGCGTCGCGTAGTCCTGCCGCGGGCAAAAGAACCTCCAGGACGCGAACGGCCAGGGGTTGAAGCGGCCGAATATGCAGACCAAGTTGACGGCGATCAGCGCGGTGATGAGCGCCGCGGCCATGGCGCGGTGTCCGCGCGGAAGCGGCGTCGCGAAGGCTCGAGGAACGGGCGCCGCCGGCCACCTCAGGAACGCCCAGTAGGCGAATCCGAAGTACGGGAAATAATTCTTGGCCATCAGCGCCCACATCAGCGCGTGCATGACGAGACCGCCGCCCGCGTAGAGCCAGGCGAGCCTCGGCGCGAAGAGCACGACGAAGAAGGTCGATTCCAGCATGAGCGCGGCGGCGCTCATCGCGGCGCAAAGCCAGAGTCGATGCGCGACCCAGAGACTGGCCCCGGCATCGCCTTGCATCGCGACTTCGAGCAGCGCCGTCTGCAGGGTCTTGCCGTCCAGCCACAGGAGGCTGCTTCTCCATTTGCACGAGGCCGCTCCGAAGTAGACCAGCGCCAGAAGCAGCTTGACCGTCTGAAGCGGCCACGCCGGGATGACGGCCGCGCCGTCATCGTCCAGTCGCCAGCGTCCGCGCTTCGTCCGGCCGTCGAGCCCCCAGAGGCCGATGGCGGGCGACACGGCGAGGATCAGCAGCACGAAGACGACCGGATCGGTCAGATGGCCGATCCGGTCGATGAGCGGCGGCTTGCGGGAGCTGTGGATCGTGCCGTAATAAAGGAAAAAACCGGCCGCTGACGCGAAAAGCGCCAAGCGGGTGCGCAATCCGACCGCCGCGCAGGCCAAGGCCGCGAGCAGGAGGACGCGAAGGCTCGAGAAAGACGACGCGGACATCGGGCCGATCCCAAGAAGCTCGAAGAGGGAGATCGGGGTGAACGGCCGGGCTTTGACGAGAAGGACCTGATAGGCCGCTTGGTGCGCGGAGTCGAGGACGAGGGCGACGACCGTCGACAGGCAGAAAAGGAAACGGAACAGATTGAGGCTCTGCGCGTCCGTGGGCGCGAAAAAAACGCCGGCCGACGGCTTCGGGAGGCTCAGGCGCGCGGGCTCGGGACGGCCGAGCCGAGTGCCTCGTAGGCGGCGAGAACGGCGCGCGTGACGGCGCCCGTCGAGGAGCGGTCCTTCACCGACGCGAGAGCGGCCTCTACGCGAGACACGACGCCGCCGATGCCCGCGTGCCGCTCGAGGATGGCGGCGGCGGCTCGGATCGTCGCGAGGGGATTGACGACCCCGCGGCCGGCGATGTCGTCCGCCGAGCCGTGCACGGTCTGATACTCCGTCATGCCGAGCGCGCGCGGGTCGAGGTAGAGATTGCGCGTGCAGCGCTCCTCCTGGACGAAGCCGCCGTGTCTCGCGAGGAGGTCGGCGTGCATGATGTCGAGCCACTCGTTGGCGCCGACGACCAGGACATTGCCGCGGAAGTCTCCGCGCAGCAGGCCGCGGTTCATCGTGTCGGGCTGGAAGACGTCTATGGTCACCCCTCGCCTCGCCGCGTAGTCCCCGACCCAGCGCGCGAAGCGATTGTCGAGCAGATGGAACTTGTAAGCCATGACGACGCGGTCGATCTTGCCCGCGTCTCCCCAGCGCTCGGCCGCGGCCGCGAGCGCGAAGTCGAGGATCCGCTCGGTGACGGACTTGCTGAACTCGCAGGTCCGCGTGATGCGGTCAGGCGAAGCGTCGGGCGAGTCGTTGGCTCCCGCGTAGAATCCTTGCGCCTCGTCGCGAACCAGGAGGAATTCCCCTCCGGCGAACGCCATCGGCTCGAGCTTCACGCCCATGAGGCGCTCACGCACGATGTAGATCGACTGGGCGTTGAACGCGGTTCGGAAGATCGCGCGGTAGCCGAGAGCCGCCGACTCGAGCACGAAGGCCTCGTAGGCTTTCGCGTCGGAGGCCGCCGAGTCCGCCGCCTCCTTGGCGGAGACCGCGCTCCAGGAGACCGACGGATAGGTCTTAAAGCGCCGCGGGCAGACTCGCAGTTCGACCGGTAAGCCGTGCGTTGCGGCCAATCCGCGCACGGCATCCTCGAAGACCTTCGCGAGCTCGGGCCCGGTCCCTTCTCCGACGACGAGGCCGACCTTCAGCGAGTTCACGAAAGGGAGTTTATAACAATCACCGAGCGCCCTCAAGGTCGCGCCATGTCGGAGCCTCGGCACCGCGCCGCGTCATGAACACGCGGTGCCAGAAGGCCAGCGGGATCATGCCCTCGGGGGAGTATGCTCTCGCGGCCGTGAGCGCGGGCCCGAACAGCGGACGCATCGCCTCCCATGAAGAGCCGGCGGCGGCGTCCATCCGCGCGAGCACGCGGTTGCGCCAGTCCCGGGAGCCGATGGTCTGCGTCCAGTCCTTCTTGCGCGCCATCACCGCCTCCGGGAGGACCTCGCGCATCGCCTCGTGGAGCAGTCGTTTGCCCGGCCGCAAGGCGTCGTTTTCGGACGTGGGCAGATAACAGTACGGGAGACTCGAGGGAAAATGCGCGGGCCCGAGCCAAGAAGCGCCCGTCAGGCGCGCTAGCCGCTCGCAGCGCACGACATCGGCGCAGGAGTTCATGTGGATGAACGCCTGGTAGCGCAGCATCCGGGCCAAGGGCCAAGACTCGCCGCCGGCCAGCTCCGACGCGACTCTCGGCGAACGCGCGTTCGCCTCGATCCTCGGGCCTAGCTCGGCGGGAAACAACGGAGTCAGGTCTTTCAGCGCGCCCCGCGCCCGCAGCAGCGTCATAAGCGGATACTGCAGCCGGAATACCGGCGGCTCGACGCCCTCCGGCGGCCACTTCTCCGACGCGGCGCCGGCCAAGTCTCCGAAGTAGCCCATGTGGCTGCCGATGCCGAAACCCGTCAGGAAGCGGTCGAATCCCGCCGCGCGCGCGGCCCGCGCGAGGACCATCGGGTAGGAGCGCTTCCAGTAGCCGGGATCCTCCGCCGTCCAGACCGCTGCGGGCGCGACACCCACGAAATCGTCGAAGGTGATGGGAAGGACCCTGTGGTCGCGGATGCGAAGGCGCCGGCAGATCTCTTCGGCGTCGCCGACCTCCGACGGATGGCCCGGGTCGGCGTACTCGTAGGTGAGCGCGACGACGTTCTCCGGTCCCACGATCTCCGCCGCGAGCGCGGCGACGCTCGCGGAGTCGACGCCGCCCGACAGCGCCACGGCCGCGCGTCCCTCACGGCCGATGCAGCGCGCGACCGCGTCCTTGAGATTCTTCCTGAGGTCCCGCGCCAGTGCGGGCGGGTCCCCCTTCAGCGGCTCGAGCAAGCTCCCCCACGCCCACGCCTGCGTGACGCGGCCTCCCTCGACCGTCAAGCGATGGCCGGGTAGGACCTCCCGCACGCCTTCGATCAGGGTGCCGTCGCCGAAATGGATCAGCTCGCTGACGCCGCGCTCGAACGCGTTCTCAGCGTCGAGCTTCGCCTCCCCACCTCTCAGCGCGAGCAAGGTCCTCAGCGAGGTCGCGAAGAGCAGCTCGTCGCCCTCGACGCAGAAATACAGCCGCTCGCCGCCCGTGGGCTCGCGAAGCAAAGTGAGGACGCCTCGCGAAGGCTCCGCGTGGATCGCGACGTAGTGGCCGGGCGGCGCATCCCCCGCGAGCTCCGCCGGCCCTCCGGAGCCGAAGGAGACGAAGCCCTCCCACGCGAAGGTGCGGCCCTCCGACTCGGAGAGGCTCGATGGAGCCGACTCGAGCCGGAGCAGCTTGCCGAGCTTCAACGACCAGACGCCGCTGAGCCGCGTCACGGATGGAGGAAGGCGCAGGAGGTCGTGATGTCGGCGCCGTAATATTTCGCCATGTAGCTCAAGACCGCCGATTTCGGATAGTGCAGGCTTTCGGTGCAGTCCTTCAGGACCGACAGGTGATAGCCCTTCTGGAAGGCGGTCCGCGCCGTCGCGTCGACGCAGACGTCGAGATAGACTCCGGCCAGCACGAGCCGCCGGATCCTCTTGCGACGCAGGCGGTTCTCGAGCGCGGGATTGAAGAAGGCGTCGAAGCAGGCGTCCTTCGAGACGACCGCTTCGGAGGCGCGCGGAGCGACACGGAAGAAATCCGCGCCCCAGGAGCCTTTCAGGCATTTCGGACGCTTGCCGAGGCGCCTGTCGCGCGCGAGCATGTTCGGCCTTTGCCGCTCGCGGTCGCCGAGGTAGCGGATGAAGATGACCTCCAGCCCTCTCTCGCGCGCGCGCTCGAGCGCCTCGCTTATGTTGGCGGCCGTGCGCTCCAAGCGGGAGAGGTCTCCGCGCGCTTTCGCGCCCTTGCCGCGCGGCGAGCAGAAGTCGTTCTGGAAGTCGACGACGAGCAGGGCCTCAGAGCCCATAGAAGCGCCGCGCGTTCCCTCCCAGGATCGCGGTCTTGTCCTCGGCGGAAAGCCCCGCGGACTCCGCGATGTCGCGCGCCTCGCGGCGGCACTCTTCGGGCCCGATCTCATGCGGGAAATCGGAGGCGAAGAGGAACGCCTGGCCGCCGACGCGGCTTACCTGGTAGGCCAGGCCTTCCTCGTTCCCCTCGCAGCCGATGAAGATGCGCCCGCTCTTCAGGTAGCTGCTCGGCGGTTTCTCGAGAGTGGGGCCGCGATAGCGCCCACGCGGGTCGATCACGTCGTGGTAGCGTACGCTGCGGTCCATGCGGTCCATCCAGAACGACGCCCAGCCCGCGCCGCCCTCGAGGAAGCCGAGGCGCAGCTTCGGGAAGCGGTCCAGCGCCCCGTGGAAGACGAAGCTCGAGAGAGCGATCATCAGCGAGAACGGGTGGCCGAGGCCGCCTATGGGAGGATAGACGGTGAACGTGTCGAGGCCGAGGCCGGAGTGGCTCCCGCCGTGCACGGCCAGGGCGCAGCCGAGCTTCTCCGCTTCCGCGTAGACCGGCCAGTACTCTTCGGCTCCGAGGTGCTTCGGTAGGCCGCGTGAAGGAAGCAGGCCGCCGACCATCCCCGACTCCTGGACGGCGCGGCGCAGCTCCTCTACCGCCGCGGGCACGTCCTGCATCGGCAGGAGCGCCATGCCCTTGAAACGGGGGTCGACGGCGAGATAGCGGTCGCGCAGCCAGTCGTTGTAGGCGCGCGCGAGCGCGATGGCCCAATCGGGATTGGACACGAGGCCCATGGACAGGCCGGCGGTGGGATACAGCACGCTGCGCTCGAGGCCCGCGGCGTCGAGGAAAGCGCGCCATTCGGCGGGGCCGACCTTGCCGCCGCCGCCGAACGCCTCCGGGGTGCGATAGCCGATGCCGAAATGATGGCCGTCCGGGGTGGGCCATAGTCGGTGAGTGCCCGTGACGCCGAACTTGAGGAGCCCTGAGCGGCTTCGGTATGGCTCCTCGATGTAGTCTGCGACGGAGGCGTCCTCGTAAACGTGCCCGTCGGCGTCGATTATCGCGGCTTGCATTCGGACCTCAGTCCGCGAGCCGGTGGGAGAAGCACCAGCGGCAAGTCGCGGTATCCGGCTCGGCGTTCAAGAGCTTGCGGCGCATATCCTCGTAGGCGGCGGAGTTCCAGATCTCCTCGAAGGTCGAGTCGCCGAGGTTCCCCATCTGCTTCCAGCTGCCGTCCGTTATCGGGTGGTTGCAGAGGCCGATGTCCCCCTTGTGGTTGACGACCACGTAAGAGAACGGCTTGAAGCAGCGCTGGTAGACCGATACCTTCGTGCTTTCCTCGATCCCGAGCGCAGGGGGAATCGCCTGGAGGTCGAGGGGCTCGAGCGTGGGCGAGGGCGAGGTCCCCCCGAGACCCTCCAGGAACGAGTCGTTGAATCTGACCGTGATGCCCGCCGCGTCGGCGCGCTTCAGCGTCTCAGCCTTCAGTCGCGCCAGCTCGCCCGTCGGCAGATCGTACAGCGTAAGCCTCGGGGCGGTGAGCCGGCGGCGGAGTCCGCCGAGTCCCAGCCGTCCTATCCGGCGGAGCGAGTCGAGATCGAATCTGCGGGGGATCGGGCTCTCCATGACGCTGGCGAAAGTGACGAAATCCGCGTCAGCGCGCCGGGCGAGGTCGATGAAGTCCGGCATCTCTCGGTAGTTGAGCTTCTGCAAGGTGACCAGGAGGCCGAGCTTGCCGCGCGCGTACTCCTTGCGCGCGGCCCTGATCGTCTCGAGATTGTGCAGGATGTCTTCGAAGCGGCCGTTGACCCGGATCTTCTCGAAGACGGCCTTCGACGCGCCGTCTATGGAGGCGGAGATGACGAACCCGCTCGCGATCATCTTGCGCCACATCTCGTCGTTGACGCGGCTGAGGTTCGTGGCCAGGGCGAAGCGGATCCTCTCGGCGAACGGCGCGCACTGGTCGAGGATCTCGAGCCAATGGGGCGAAATGACCGACTCGCCGTAGCCGTGCAGGTTGACGTGGGCGAGGTGCGGGAAGAGCTCTCTGACGACCCGTCCGAAAAGCTCCGACGTCATGTTGTACTCGGGATGATAGTTCCGGTACTCGGGGCGCCATGACTGCGGGCACATGTTGCACTTGTAGTTGCAGTTGCGGGTGATCTCGATCGAGGCTTTGAACGGGCGGCTCTCGAGGCGCAGGCTTCCGGCGAGGTATTCCCGCCATGCCTGCTGCCTGTTCTCGTCTACGGAGAGGGGCGCGCTGGACGACATGAGGGCACTGTAATCAATATGGGCGACGCAGTCAAAGCGGCGCGAAATGGGGTAACATCACTTATGAGGATACTTTTCCTCGCGCCTCAGCCGTTCTTCCGCCTACGCGGAACCTGCCTGGCCTTGCGCCGGTGCCTCGAAGTCTACTCTCAAGCCGGGGCGGAAGTCGACCTCGTGACCTTCCCCTTCGGCGAGGATCTGGCGCTTCCCGGCCTCGCCATCCATCGCCTGAAGCCGCTGCCGGGGATCCGCGACGTGCCGATCGGCCCGTCATGGAGAAAAGCCGCGATGGACCTCCCCCTTTTGCTCAAGGCGGCGCTCCTCTGCTCCCGGCGGTTCTACGACTTCATCCATGCCTCGGAGGAGGCCGTGCTAGCCGGGGCCGCGCTCAAGTCCGTCTTCGGCGGGCGCCTGGTCGCGGACATGGATGATGTGCTCAGCGACAGGCTGGAGCGATCCGGCTTTCTTCGCGGCGTGCTCGCGCTGGCGGCCGTTCGTGGAGCGGAGCGGTGGGCGCTCTCGCGGGCGGACGCCATCCTCACCAACAGCGACGACACGACGGCTTACGCCCGGCGCCATGGCGGCGCCGCGTGCGTCGAGTTCTACGATCATCTTCCCCCCCTGTCCGGAAAACCGCTGGACGCCGGCCAAGCGCGCGCCTTGCGCGCCGAGCAGGGATGGCTCGGACGGGAGGTCGTCCTGTACGTTGGGAACCTGGAACCCTATCAGGGCGTCGAGCTTTTGGTGGACGCCCTTCCCGGCATCCTCCGCCGGCGACCTGCCGCGCTGTGCGTGGTGGTGGGCGGCAGGCCCGAGCAGGTGGAGCTCCTGCGCCGCCGCGCCGAGGCGCTGGGCGTGGACGGCGCGCTGCTGACGCCGGGTCCGAGTCCGTTCGACTCCGCCTTTCGTCTCATGTGCGCCGCGGACGTCCTCGTCTCTCCCATCGTGCAGCCCAAGGCCATCCCGATGAAGCTGTACGCCTATCTCGCGGCGGGCGTCCCCATCGTGGCCACCGACGTGGCCTCCTCGGAGATGATCAAGTACGCCTCCAA